>CALCPL010000156.1 GCA_937897125.1 uncultured Candidatus Pelagibacter sp.
CCTCTCTATTCGTCGGCAGCGTCAGATGTGTATAAGAGACAGATCTAATACAAGATTTAGATGTAATAAAAGTTTATGCAAATAGCCACTACATCACTCCTAAACCAACTATAGAGCAAGCAATTATTAAAATTAAAAGAGAATTAGAAGTAACTTTAAAAAAATTCAAAGAACAAAATAAATTACTTGAAGCACAAAGATTAGAAGAAAGAGTTAAGTTTGATTTAGAAATGATAGAAGCAACAGGGTCTTGTGCTGGTATTGAAAACTATTCTCGTTTTTTATCTGGAAGAAAACCAGGAGAACCACCTCCCACTCTATTTGAATACTTTCCTGACAACACTCTTATTTTTGTAGATGAATGCCACGTAACAGTTCCTCAATTAAATGGTATGTACAAAGGAGACAGATCTAGAAAAAGTAATCTTGCTGAATATGGTTTTAGATTACCTTCTTGCATGGACAATAGACCTCTTAAATTTGAAGAATGGGATGCAATGAGAACCCAAACAGTTTTTGTATCAGCAACGCCTGGTCCTTGGGAATTAGAACAAGTTAAGGGTAAATTTGTTGAACAAATAATAAGGCCTACTGGTCTAATTGATCCACCAGTTGAAATAAAACCTGCCAAAAATCAAGTTGATGACTTGATGCATGAGTGCAAAAAAACCATAGATAAAAATTTTAGAGTATTGGTTACTACATTGACTAAGAAAATGGCTGAAGATTTAACAGAATATTTTCACGAAAATGGCATTAGGGTCAGATATTTACACTCAGATATTGATACACTGGAGCGAATAGAAATCATGAGGGATTTAAGGCTTGGTGTTTTCGATGTATTGGTTGGTATAAATCTTTTAAGAGAAGGGCTAGATATTCCAGAGTGTGCATTGGTTGGAATTTTAGATGCTGATAAAGAAGGATTTTTAAGATCTGAAACTTCTTTAGTTCAAACTATTGGAAGAGCTGCAAGAAACTTAGAAGGAAGAGTTATTCTTTATGCGGATAAAGAAACTAAAAGTATAAAAAAAGCAATTCAAGAAACAGATAGAAGAAGGTCAATTCAAGTTGCCTATAATAAAAAGCATAATATTGATGCTGTCTCTATTAAGAAAGAAATCAGTGATGTGTTGCAGAATGTTTATGACAAGGATTATTTAAAAGTAGGTACTGGAGACAATATTGGTGGAAATTTAAAGAAACACTTAAAGATGCTCAACAAAAGGATGAAAGATGCAGCCACAAATCTTGAATTTGAAGAAGCTGGTAAAATTAGAGATGAAATAAGAAATTTAGAAGCATCAGAGTTAGAAATTGTTTTAAACCCAAAAATAAAACACTATAACCAAGAAAATAGAACATATCCAAAAGGTAGATCAACAATGGGCTTACCTGGTACAAGAGCACAAAAAGGTAAGAAAAAATGGAAGCAAACAAAATAATTATCACTGGAGCCGCAACAAGAATGGGTGCTGCTATTGCAAAGAAACTCTCAGGTCCAGGAGTTGAAATGGTAATTCATTACAATAGCTCTAAATCTGAAGCTGAAAAATTACAAAAAGAATTGTCAAAAAATAAAACAAAAGTTTACTTAGTAAAAGGTAACCTTGCAAAAGAACAAGATTTAAAAAAAATTATAAAATTCTCAAAGTTAAAATTAAAATACTTTGATTGTTTAGTTAATAATGCTTCATTATTTGAAAATGACAGTCTTAAAAATTTTTCTTCTAAAAGTTGGAACCAACATATTGATGTAAATTTAAAAGCACCTGCATATCTTACAAAAGAATTTTCAAAAAATGTTAAGGGTAAAAACAACAATATTATAAATATAATAGATCAAAGAGTTTTTAAGTTAACTCCCTTTTTCTTTTCTTACACTTTAAGTAAAACAGGGCTTTACACACTAACAAAAACTAGTGCTATGGAATTAGCTCCAAACATAAGAGTTAATGGAATTGCACCTGGACCAACTATTAAAAATAAAAGACAAACTGACATGCATTTTAAAAAACAGTACTTAGCAACCCCTTTAAAACAGCAGGTAAATGTAAAAGACATATGTTCTGCTGTTGACTTTTTTATCAAAAACAGTTCAATTACAGGTCAAGTAATAGCAATAGATAGTGGACAAAGTTTAAACTGGCAAACACCAGATGTAATTGGAAAAGAATGAAAAAAAATAATTTAAATATTGTCAAAATAGATAAAAATAAAAGTTTATTTAATTATGAAAAAAAAATTCTTATTAAAGAATTAACTCTAGATTTAAAGCTTGGTTATTATGATTTTGAAAAAGAAAAAACCCAGAAAGTAAAATTTAGTTTAGAGATTGATTATGAAGATAGAAAACCAACAAATGACAAAGATATAAAATCAATTGTTAATTATGGTCAGGTTGTAAAATTAATTACAAAACTTGCAAAAAAGAAACATTATAATTTTTTAGAAACACTTGCTGAAGATGTCTTTGATGTATTATTTAAAGATAAACGAATTGGAAAAATTATGCTTCAAATTGAAAAATTAGAAATTATAAAAGAATGTGCCTCTGTTGGTATCCAAATTACCAAAAAAAGAAGTCATGAAAAGCTCTGAATTAGGCAAAGACGTAATTAGAAAAGAGCTCCCATTAATTCCTAAAAGTCCTGGAGTTTATCGAATGCTTGATCATAAAGATGTGATTTTGTATGTAGGTAAAGCAAAAAACCTACCCAATAGATTAAAAAGCTATGTAGCTGAAAAAAATCATATCATTAGAACAGCAAGGATGCTCTCTCAAACTTTTAAGTTAGAGATAACGACTACTGCCAATGAAAGTGAAGCACTTCTTTTAGAGGCTAATTTAATCAAAAAACATAAACCTAAATTCAATATATTGCTTAAAGATGACAAATCTTTTCCCTTTGTTTTCATCAGTAATAAAGACCAATGGGCACAGGTTACAAAACATAGGGGCAAAAAAGATAAAGAAGGATTTTACTTTGGACCCTTTGCTTCAGCAGGAACTGCAAATTGGACCATTAAGATGCTTCAAAAAATATTTCAAATTCGAGTTTGTGATGATAGCACGTTCAAGAATAGAAAAAGACCCTGCATTCTTTATCAGATAAAAAGATGTTCTGGTCCTTGTGTCGATTATATTGATAAAGAAGATTATAAAAAATCAGTAGATCAAGCAATTCAGTTTGTATCGGGTAAATCAAGAGATATACAAAAAAATCTATCTAAACAAATGGAGGAAGCCAGCGAAAAGCTGGATTTTGAAAGAGCTTCTATTTTTAGAGATAGAATTAAATCCTTAAATATAATTCAATCGTCACAAAGAATTAATGAAGCCAATCTAGTTGATGCTGATGTAATTGCTGCCTATAAAGAATCTGGCAAAACCTGTATTCAGGTATTTTTTTACAGATCCAAACAAAATTGGGGCAACCAAGCTTATTTTCCAAAACATGATCCTGACCAAGACGTATCTGAAATAATGTCTTCCTTCTTGATGCAGTTTTATGAAAATAAAAATGTTCCAAAATTAATAATTATTAATACAGAAATTGAGGACAAGAAATTAATTGAAGAAACTTTAAGTAAAAAAGAAAATAATACAATTTCTATTAATGTAGCAAAAAAAGGCACTAAAGCTAAAGTGATTGCTATGGCAGAAAAAAATGCCAAAGAGTCACTTAATAGAAAAATTTATGAAACAAATAATAACAAAAATTTATTTGAAGGTGTGGCTAAAAAATTTGATCTTAAAAATGGCCTAAACTTAGTTGAGGTTTATGATAATAGTCATATCTCAGGAACTAATAGTGTGGGCGCTATGATTACTTTTGGAAATGAAGGATTTGTTAAAAAAAGATATAGAAAATTTGATATTAAGACAAAAGGTGCTGAACAAGATGATTTTGCAATGTTAAAAGAAGTTCTTACAAGAAGATTTAAAAGAGCAATGCTAGAAAAAGGAAATTATTTAACTCTTCCTGATTTAATTTTAATTGACGGTGGTAAAGGTCAATATTCATCTGCCAAAGAAGTATTGGATGAATTTGGCTTACATGATCTTCCTATGATTGCTATTGCTAAGGGTAAATTAAGAAATAGTGGTGATGAAACTTTTTTCTATAAGGGAAATTCATTTAAATTTGATAAGAATGACCCTACCCTCTTCTTCATGCAGAGACTGCGTGATGAAGCACATAGATTTGCCATCACCTCTCATAGAGCAAAAAGAGCAAAAGGAATTACAAAATCCTTATTAGATCAAATTGATGGTATTGGATCGATCAGAAAAAGAGCCCTATTGAACCATTTTGGCTCTGCTAGAGCAGTAGAATCTGCAAGTTTTGATGAGATTAAATCAGTTGAAGGTGTTGAGGAAAAAGTTGCAAAAAAGATATATAACTTTTTTCACGAATAATTATGCTTAAAAAAATTCCAAATATTTTAACAATTGGTAGAATAATAATTGTACCCTTTTTTGTTCTAGCATTTTATTTGCCTGGTTTTTACGGTGACTTAACTGCATGCGTATTGTTTGTAATTGCTTCATTTACTGATTTTTTAGATGGAATGTTGGCAAGAATGATGGGCGAAGAGTCTAAGTTAGGTGAATTACTTGACCCTATAGCAGATAAAATTATTGTTGCTACTGCACTTATATTATTGGTTATGAGTGGAACAATTAAACATTACGAGGTTATTGCTGCAATTATAATACTTACAAGAGAAATACTAATTTCAGGCTTAAGAGAGTTTCTAGCTAGAGGGCAAATTAAATTACCAGTAACTAATTTAGCAAAATTAAAAACTTTTTTACAAATGGTTGCCATAGCTCTTTTACTGACAGGTGAAACTGGTAATAAAATTTTAAATTTTCAAGATTATAATGCTCAAACTATTGGCATAATCCTGCTTTGGCTTTCTGCATTTTTAACTCTATATACTGGTTATGAGTATTTAAGAAAAGGCATTGACCATGCAATGTCTGAAGATAATAAAAAGTAAATAATCTATTTTTTTCTAACTAAAGCTTGATAACTTTCATTTAAATCAATTATAGTTTCACAAACTTTAAATTGATTATCCGCAATACATGATACTGGTGTTACTTCTGCAGCTGACCCAGTTAAAAAACAACCAACAAAATTTTTTAGTTCTTCTGGTTTAATTTTTCTCTCATTAATTTTAATTCCTTTAGATTTAGCAATCTCAATAACTGTTCTTCTTGTTATTCCGTCTAAAAAACAATCTGGAATTGGAGTATGTATCTCTCCATTTTTATCTTTAAAAAAAACATTTGCTCCAGTTGCTTCTGCAACATTTCCTTCATGATCCAGCATTAAAGAATCTGTATAACCTTGTTGTTCTGCCTCATGTTTTGACAGTGTATTAATCATATATAGACCCGATGCTTTTGTATCCCACGGTATTGTATTTGGTGGTGGCTTTCTCCAATTCGAAATATTTAATTTAATCCCATTAACTTTTAATTTTGGATCAAAATAAGAACCCCAATCCCAGGTTGCTACAGCAACATGAATTTTTGTTTGTTGTGCAGAGATTGCCATCATTTCACTACCTCTCCAGGCCATTGGTCTTACATAGCCATCTTTTATGTTTTGAACTGAAATAATTTTATTACATGCATCATTTATTTCAGTTTCTGAATATGGCATTGTAATTCCCATTCTTTTAGCTGAATAAAAAAGTCTTGTAGTGTGTTCTTCTAATTTGAATATTGATCCATCATAAACTCTTTCTCCTTCAAATACACAGCTTGCATAATGTAATCCATGATTTAAAATATGAATTTTTGCATCAGCCCAATCAACAAGCTCGTTATTATACCAGATTTTACCAGATCTTTTATCGTAGGGTATCATGTATGAAATAATTTAAATTTTTTCCTAAAATTATCTTTGTATCTATAATATGTCAATATAACTTACCCATAATGAAAGAACTTTTATATTTAAAGGACACTCAGTTAAAGCAGTTGATTGAAAAGTTATTTACAAGTTATCGTGAATCTTTTTCAGATGCCAAGAAAACATTAGATAAATACTCTATAGGTATAGCTCACCACAAAGTTTTACATCTATTATCAATGTATAAGGGGATTACAATTTCTGACCTGTTAAAGAAGCTAAAGGTTACTAAGCAGAGTTTGAATAGAGTTTTAAAAGATTTAATTAAACTTGATGTTGTTTTTTTTGAAAAAGATCAACAAGACACAAGAGTAAAACACATTTTTTTAAATGAAAAAGGAGAAAAAATTTTTGATGAAATATTTTCGACACAAAAAAAAAGAATTTATAACGCTCTTTTAAATTCAAGTTCTGATCAAGTCCTAAACTTTGATAATGTTTTAAAAAAAATAATTAATGAATGATTTTATAGCCCATATTTTAGTTGTAGATGATGATGAGGGAATTAGATCTCTAATTAAGCAATATTTAAATGAAAATAACTTTTTGGTTACCACATCAGATAGTGCAGAAAATGCTGAAGAAAAAATTTCAATAATTAAATTTGATTTAATTGTCTTGGATGTAATGATGACAGGCAAAAGTGGCCTTGATTTTATCAAGCAAAATAAATCTAAGATTGATACTCCTATAATTTTATTAACAGCTAAAGGAGAAGCTGAAAATAGAGTTGAAGGTTTAGAGATAGGTGCTGATGATTATTTACCAAAACCTTTTGAACCAAAGGAACTTACTTTACGAATAAAAAATATTTTGAATAAAACAAAAAGAAATGATGAAAAAAGAATTATTACCTTTGATAATATTAAAATTGATCTTAACAAACTTTTAATCATTAAAAATGATACTGAATATAAAATAAATAGTACTGAAAAAATTATATTAGAAAAAATGATTAATAATCCTGGCAAAACTTTTTCAAGAGAGGATATTGGCAAACTAACTGATCTTGATAAAGAAAGATCAATAGATGTAATAATTACAAGACTTAGAAAAAAAATAGAAATAGACCCAAAAAATCCAAAATACTTACAAACCTTAAGAGGAGCTGGTTATGTCTTATGGATTGAATAATTTTATAAAAAATTTACTACCCAAAAGATTATTTTATAGAGCTTTATTAATCGTAGCAGTACCAATAATTGTTCTTCAAGTAATCATAACAATTGTTTTTTTTGATAGTCTTTGGATTAAAACAAATAAAGGTATGACAAGAGCATTGATTGGTGAGATGAAAACATTCATAGCAGCTTACGATAATGGAAAATATAATAATAACGACCTGTCAGGCTTATTCTCAATTTATTTAGATCTTAATGTTGAGTTTAAAAAAGATGATTCATTTGAAAAACCTCAAAAAGAAAGATGGTTTAGCCCAATAGATAGAACGCTAAGAAGAGAGCTGAAATCTAATATTGGCAATAAAAATTACTGGTTCGATACAACGAGTTATAAAGAACTTATTCATATAAATATTAAACATAACGACGGTTACTTCGAATTTTTTATCCCAAAAGATAGAGTGGCAAGTTCATCTGCTAGAATATTTGCTTTATGGATCACCCTACCAGCTCTACTAATGATAACTATAGCCATACTATTTCTGAAAAATCAAACAAGGCCAATTATAAACCTAGCTAAAGCTGCAGAAAGATTTGGTAAAGGAGAAAATATTGATGAGTACAGACCATCAGGAGCCTTAGAGATCAGACAAGCAGGTTTGGAATTTGATAAAATGAGAAAAAGAATAATGAGACACCTAAATCAAAGGTCTGAAATGTTATCTGGTATAAGCCATGATTTAAGAACACCCTTAACAAGACTAAAACTTCAGCTATCTTTTATGAAAGATAAAGATTTATCAAAAAAAATGTCTTTAGATATAGATGAAATGGAAAAAATGCTTAATGAATATCTGCAGTTTACAAGTTCATCTTATTTAGAAAAAGATGAAACCTTTGATATTTCTGAATTAATCGAAATCACAATAGATAAATATAATAATGATAAAATAACTAAAGAAATAATTCCAAGAGTTTATATGAATGGAAGAAAGAATTTAATACAAAGATCTTTAAATAATTTAATTGATAATTCAATTAAATATGCTGAAAATATAAATTTTCATCTATCAAAAAAAGACAGTAACATAATAATCACTATTGATGATGATGGAGTTGGCATTCCTAAAGAAGAGTTAGAAAATGTTTTCAAACCATTTTATAAAGTAGATAAAAGTAGAGGGGATTCTAAATCTAGTGTTGGTCTTGGATTATCAATTACATCTGACATAATCAAATCCCATGGAGGAAATATTTTATTAGAAAAATCTCCTTTAAACGGCCTTAGAGTTAAGATTTTTTTACCTTTGTAGATTTTTTATTTGGACTTTTTTTTTCTAATTTGTTGATTTTTTTTTCTAAATTTTCAACTCTTTTAATTAATATATCTGTTTCTTCTTTGCTGGTTAATTTCATTTTAAAAATGATTTCATCTCTTTTAGATCTTAAAACATTTATGATTTCAGAGCTCAAATCTTTATAAGAAATAAGTCCCTGTTCAAATAGTTTTGTTAATTTATCAATTACAAATTTTGATTTTGTCATATATTCGTTTATAAAATTAATATACTTTATACGTAGTTTTTTAAAAATGTTTATTAATAATTTTGACCCAGTTGCGTTTCAAATATTTTCATTAGAAATCAGATGGTATTCTTTGGCTTATATTATCGGTATTGCACTTGGTTGGCTGTATTGTAAAAAAAAATTAATAAAAGACTCACATATTCTTCAGCTATTTGATGACTTCATAACCTATCTTATTATAGGTATGATTTTGGGGGGTCGGCTTGGATATACTTTATTTTATAATCTAAAATATTATTTAGATAACCCTATTGAAATATTGATGGTTTGGAATGGCGGAATGTCATTTCATGGTGCTTTAATTGGAATTATAGTTGCATCAATATTGTTCTCAAAAAAACACAATACAAATTCGTTTATATTTTTAGACTTAGTTGCCTTATCTGCTCCAATTGGAATTTTTTTTGGTAGAATTGCCAATTTCATAAACTCAGAGCTTTATGGAAGAGCCACAGACCTTCCTTGGTCAGTTCAATTTGTTCTAATAGATAATATCAAAAGACACCCCTCTCAATTATATGAGGCTTTTTTTGAAGGAATAATTCTTTTCTTTGTACTTGGGTATTTTTTTAAAAAAGATTATTTAAAAGTACCTGGAAAAATCTCTGCTTTATTCCTAATCTTTTATTCTCTATTTAGATTTTTTATAGAATTTTTTAGATCTCCAGATCCACAAATCGGTTACTTAGTTTTAAATCTAACATTAGGCCAATTGATAAGTATTCTTTTTTTCATGACTGGGGCTTATCTTTTATCCCTAAAAAAATGAAAATTAAGGATAATGACTCGTTTACTCTAGATAAGTTTATAGAGGAATCTCTTTATAACAAAACATCTGGATACTACATGAAAAAAGATCCCTTTGGCAAAAAGGGTGATTTCATAACTTCACCCAACATATCCGTATTATTTTCAGAAATGATTGCAATTTGGGTCGTTTCATTTTGGCAAAATCTAGGTTGTCCTGAAGAGTTTAATTTAATTGAGTTGGGTGCTGGTAATGGTGAAATGATGAAAGTTTTAGTTAATACCTTTGATAAGTTTCCAATATTTAAAAATTCTTGTCGTATTAAAATTTTAGAAAGAAGCAAATTACTCAAGAAAAAACAAAAGACTAATATCAATAAAAAAAATATTCAATGGTTAAATAATTTAAGCGAATTAAATAATTTACCATGTATCTTTTTAGCAAATGAATTTTTTGATGCCTTGCCCATTAAGCAATTCATAAAAAAAGAAAATAAATGGTTTGAAAGACATGTTAGATTTTTTAATAAAAAATTTGAATATTTCCTGTCTCTTATACACATCTC
>CALCPL010000157.1 GCA_937897125.1 uncultured Candidatus Pelagibacter sp.
GAATTAACCCTTGCCATTTTAAGACTTTCTTGTTCATTTTGAACTCTTGTAAAATGATCCGCATGTTGAAAATAGTTTTCAGATAAAATTTTATCTTCATTAGCAAGAGCCTCTCTTGCTAAATCATTGTATTTTTCAATTAACTTAACTGCATTATGATTGTTTCTACCTGGGACTTTTCTTTGGAAATTATCATTATTAGAAAATTTTGATCCTTCATTGTTGCTTCTGAATGGAGGTCTTCTATTATTATTACTTCTAAATGGAGGTCTTCTATTATTATTACTTCTAAATGTTACCATAGTTTTTTTTCAATTTAAATTTTAGTGCTGATTATACAGCGATCATTATTGCCATAATCTTTTATGGCTTTGTTAACGTAAAAACCTTCTTCTTTTAATATTTTTATAACTTTATTTTTTTGATTAAAACCTATCTCTAAAATAAATTTACCATTTTTCTTAATCAGAATACTTGCCTTATTGATTACTTTTCTGATTTTTGAAAAACCATCAAACCCACCACTTAAAGCTAACTTTGGCTCAAAATTAACTACATCTTTTTCCAAATATTTTAAACTTAACTGTTCAATATATGGAGGGTTTGAAACAATGATATCATATTTGCCATTATTAAAATTGTCAACACTTGAGTGAAAAAACTTTACTCGATTAGTTAAGTTTAGTTGTTTTGCGTTAAATTTGCTTACATTTATACTTTTTTTAGAAATATCTATTCCAGTTCCATAAAAATTAGATCTCTCTTTTAGTATGGATAAAAGAATGCATCCAGATCCAGTTCCAATATCGAGAACTTGTAATTGCACATCTTTTGAATAAATTGTTAAAACTTGTTCTATTATTAGTTCACTATCAGGCCTTGGAATTAGCACATCTTTATTAACGAAAAATTCATCTTTCCAAAACTCTTTTTTGTTTATTATGTAGGCAATTGGTTCACCTTTTTTTCTTCTTTCAATTAAACTTTTAAATTTTCCTAATTGTTCTGAGTTCAAAATTTCTTTAGGATTTAAAATGATATGTTTTTTATCTCTTTTAATCGAGTTAGATAATAATATCTCACTATCAAGTTGAGGATTGGCTATCTTATTTTTTTGTAGGATATTTATTCCTTCATTTAGAATATTTTCTATATTCATTTTAATTAAGATTGCTCAATTTTTCTTCTTGTGCTTGCAGCGTTAAGCTTTCTACCATTTCATCAAAGGCTTCACCTTCTAAAAAAGCTTCAAGCTTGTGTAGGGTTAGATTAATACGATGGTCTGTTACTCTTCCTTGTGGAAAATTATATGTTCTAATTCTTTCAGAGCGGTCTCCAGTTCCTATTTTACTTTTTCTATCTTCTGATCTTTCACCTTCTATTCTTGATCTTTCTAATTCATAAAGTCTTGATCTTAAAATCAACATCCCTTTTGCTTTATTTTTATGTTGTGATTTTTGATCTTGTTGAGATACGGATAGTCCTGTTGGAATATGAGTAATTCTCACAGCGCTATCTGTTGTATTAACAGATTGTCCACCTGGGCCACCAGCTCTAAACACATCAATTCTTAAGTCTGAATCATTTATCTTTATATCAACCTCTTCTGCTTCCGGTAGTACGGCCACTGTTGCAGCAGAAGTGTGAACTCTTCCCTGAGTTTCTGTATCTGGAACTCTTTGAACACGATGAACTCCACTTTCATACTTTAATGTTGAATAAATATTTTTTCCTCTAATTGATGCGATAACTTCTTTCAGTCCACCTGCCTCACTCTGGGACATACTTATTAATTCTAATTCCCATTTTTTTTGATGACTAACTTTTTCATACATCTTAAAAAGATCTGCAGCAAATAAACTTGCCTCTAACCCTCCCGTACCTGCTCTAATTTCTATAATTGCATTTTTTTTATCTGCTTCATCTTTTGGTAATAAAAATAGTTTTAATTTTTTTTCTATGGATTCGTTTTCTAATTTTAAATCTTTTAATTCTACTTCAGCCATTTCTTTAAACTCATTATCACTACTAGAGTCGCTTAATATTTTCTCTAGATCTTTTTTTTCTCCTTCATAAGAAAAATATTTTCTAGCATCATCAATTACATCATTTAAATCTGAGTATTCTTTTGATTTTTCAGCAAAAAGTTTTTTATCCACTTCACCTGATGATAATTCTTTCTCCAAAATAGAGTGCTTAGATATTAAATCTTCAATAGTTTTTAGAGGTATCATTGTATTTATAATTTTTTATCAAGTTCAGCAGCTTTTTTTTCAACTTCACTTACAACTCTTGATATTATGTCTTCTGATAAAACTTTTTCACTTTGAATGCCAGATAAATAAAGCATATTGTTACCCTTACCACCTCCAGTTATTCCTATATCCGTCATTGCTGCTTCTCCTGGTCCATTAACTACACAGCCAATAATTGATAATGTTAAAGGAGTTTTAATATGAGAAAGTTTATCTTCTAATATTTTTACTGTATCTATTACTTGAAATGCTTGTCTTGCACATGATGGACAAGATATAATTTTTACACCTCTATTTCTTAAGTTAAGTGACTTTAATATTTCATTACCAATTTTAATTTCTTTA
Source organism: uncultured Candidatus Pelagibacter sp. (assembly GCA_937897125.1). The sequence continues at coordinate 2,601 of CALCPL010000157.1, forward strand.
ACAGGATCATCAGACAAAGAAATTCTTATAGTATCACCTATTCCATCCATTAAAAGTGAGCCAAGACCTATTGATGATTTAACACTGCCTGATACAAAACTTCCAGCTTCTGTGATCCCTAAGTGTAGTGGATAATCTGTAACTTTTGATAGTTGACGATACGCTGCAATAGATAAAAAAATATCTGAAGATTTTACACTTATCTTAAAATTAAAAAAATCTTGATCTTCTAAAATCTTAATATTTCTCTGTGCACTTTCAACTAAAGCTTCTGGACATGGTTCCTTATATTTTTCTAAAATATCTTTTTCAAGAGAGCCAGCGTTAACACCTATTCTAATAGAGCAATCATTATTTTTAGCAGCACTAAGTACATCGTGTATTTTTAATTTATCTCCTATGTTGCCTGGATTAATTCTTAAACATTTTGCTCCATTTTCAGCCGCTTCTATTGCTCTTTTATAATGAAAATGAATATCAGCAATTATTGGGACAGATACATGTTTTGTAATTTCCTTAAGAGCTAATGAAGACTCTTCATCTGGGCACGAAACCCTAACCAGATCAGCACCCTCTTCATGAATATCATTAATTTGTTTTATTGTGGCCTGAATATCAGTTGTTAAGGTGTTGGTCATAGATTGAACAGAAATAGGATTATCTCCACCTATTTTTACATCACCAACATTTATAACTTTTGTTTTTTTTCTATGAATGTCTCTAAATGGTCTTAAGCTCATAAGTTAATCTAACTTAAATTCTTTGTGAAGCACTGCTACTGCTTTTTTTATCTGTTTATTTGAAATTAAAACTGAAATTTTAATTTCAGAAGTTGAAATAACCATTATGTTAATCTTTTTTGAAGCCAATGCTTGGAACATTCTATAGGTAATTCCTGGTGTTGTAATCATACCAACACCAATAATAGATACTTTCGAAACATTATTATCATATGTAAATTTTCTAAATGAAATTTTTTTATTTTGTTTAATTATTTTTTCTGTTTTTTTTACATCTTCAGATTTAATTGTAAAAGTTAAGTCTGTTTCTTTTCCATTTAAAGAAATATTTTGAACTACCATATCAACATTAATTTGATTAAGTGATAATGGTTTAAAAACAGCAGCTGCTACTCCTGGTCTGTCCTTAACACCCACAATCGTAACTTTAGAATCATTTTTTGTAGAAGTAATTCCAGTTATTATTTGATTACTAAAGGTTTTTTTTGCACCAGTTATTAATGTGCCCTTCTTTTTTTGAAATGAAGATTTAACTGAAAAATTAATGTTATTTAGTTTTGCATCTTGTACAGATGTAGGCTGCATAACCTTTGCACCTAATGATGCCATCTCTAACATTTCATCGTAGGAAATTTTATGAATTTTTTTAGCTTTTGAATGATTTCTTGGATCTGTAGTATAAACGCCATCTACATCAGTGTAGATATCACACGCATCAGTATTAAAAAATTTTGCCAGCATTATTGCTGATGCATCAGTTCCACCTCTTCCCAGTGTTGTAATCCTGTTTTCAAAATTAATGCCTTGAAAACCAGTTATGATAGGTATTCCACCTGATTTCATGAAACTAAGTATTTTTCCTTTATTGATTTTGCTAATTCTGGAAGAGCTATAAGGTCCTTCTGTAATAATTGGTAGCTGCCACGACATCCATGATCTAGCTTTAAAACCAAGATGTTTTAATCTACCAGCAATTAATGCACAAGTTGCTTGCTCTCCTGTTGCTAATAAAACATCATATTCTGCTGCATCAAAGCTATTACTTAATTCTTTTGTTTTTTTTATTAATTCATTAGTTGTGCCACTCATCGCAGAAGAAACCACAATAACACCCATTTTCTTCTTTTTATAAGAAGAGATAATTTTTGCTACGTTCTTTATTCTATCTATGCTTCCAACGGAGGTTCCACCGAACTTTAATACAACAGTTTTCATTGATAATTTTGTAATTTATATTTGATAAAATACATCTTAATTGTTATGTCCACAAGTCATCTATTATGAATTCAATAAATAAAAAAGAAATTGAGAAATTTTCCAAAATTGCTGAAGAATGGTGGGATCCTAATGGTAAATTCAAACCATTGCATAATTTTAATCCAATAAGAATTAGATATATAAAAGAAAATATTATCAAAGATTTTAAGATTAAGTCATCTGATAAACCCTTAAAAAATATTAAATTACTAGATATTGGTTGTGGTGGAGGATTATTATCTGAACCAATGTGCAGACTAGGAGCAAGTGTTGTTGGCATTGATGCATCAAAGAAAAATATTGAAGTTGCAAAATTTCATGCAAAAAAAAATAAACTTAAGATTGACTATAAAGTTGCATCTCCAGAGATGTTAAAAAATAAAACAAGATTTGATGTAATTTTAAATATGGAAATAGTTGAACATGTTAATGATATAGACTTTTTCATTAAGGAAAGTTCAAAATTATTAAAAAAAAATGGAATAATGTTTATTGCAACACTTAACAAAACATTAAAATCTTATGTATTTGCAATAGTGGGTGCTGAATATATTTTAAAATGGCTTCCAATTGGAACACATGATTGGGAAAAATTTGTTAAACCTAGTGAGCTAATAAGTATAACTAAAAAAAACAATCTATCTCTTAAAAAATTAGATGGAATGAATTTTAATATATTAGATAATAGCTGGAAAGTAACAAATGATACTTCTGTTAATTATATTGCAAAATTTATAAAAAATTAATTCGTAGTGCTTTTTATCCAAGGCAGTATTTCTGCTTTTATACCCTCTTCCTTTAACTCGTTAAGATCTTCTTTTGTTGCAGTGCCATAAATACCTTTGGCTTTTTTTTTATCTTTATAATGCAGAGACCTTGCCTCATAAGCAAAATTTTCTCCAACATATTCAAAATTTTTTTTTATAAATTCTTGATATTTATAAATTGTTTTTTTTAATTCTCTATATTTTTCACTGGATGAATCAATGTCTCTCAAATTATTTTTTGACATGTTCACACTAGGAGACATCAAGCCTTTCCCAACATTTAAGGAATTGCAAAAATGACAATTTAAGAATTTTTTCTTTTTAAGTTTTTCATATTCCTTAGACGATGAAAACCAACTATCAAAAGTAGTTTCACAATCTTTACATATGAGCTTGTATTTGATCATGAGTTATAGTTAATAATTAATAAAGTTAATTCAATATCAAATTAGCTTCTATAATCAGCGTTAATCTCAATATATTTTTTTGTTAAATCCATTGTGTAGGCGGTAAAACTTTTTGAGCCCATATTTAAATTTACTGAAATATCTATTGATTGCTCCTTCATATAATTAGCAACTTCATTTTCTTTGTAATTTTTAAAAATTTGTCCTTTTTCTATAATTTTAATACCACCAAAGCTTATTGCTAATTTTTTTAAATCTATTTTCACTCCAGATTTTCCTATGGCCATTATTATTCTACCCCAATTTGGATCTTCTCCTGCAATAGCTGTTTTAACAAGATTTGAATTAGCAATAGAAAAGGCTATTACTCTTGCTTCTTTCTCACTTTTTGATTTAGCTATATTGATTGTAATAAATTTAGTAGCTCCTTCACCATCCTTAACTACTCTTTTTGACAAATTTAATAATACTGAATGTAGAGCTTTATCAAAACTAAATATTTTTTTATCATTAATATTATTTATGATTTGGTTTTTTACTTTTCCTGTTGAAAAAATAGAAACCATATCATTTGTACTAGTGTCTCCATCGCAACTAATTGCATTGAAGGTTGTATCGATATTTTTCTTTAATAGTTTGCATAAAATATCATTTGAAAGGTCTGCATCTGTAAAAATATAACCTAATGTGGTTGCCATGTTTGGAAAAATCATTCCTGATCCTTTGGCAATTCCATAAATCTTAACACTTTTATTTCCAATTTGGCATTCTTCCATGGCAATTTTTGGCTGCAAGTCTGTTGTCATTATACCTAATGCAGCTTTCATCCAGATAAATTTATTTTGTGTGTATTTAATTTTTTTAATTAGTTCTGGAATATTATTTTTAATTTTTTCAGTTGGATATTTTTCTCCAATTGTCCCCGTACATCCAAAAAGGACTTGATTTGATAATATCTTTTTTGGAGAGTCCTCGTCTTCAGTTTGTTTTTTTGTTAACTGTAGTGCTGCTTCTTCTGCTATTTCTTTTAAACCTTTGTACCCATCTGGTCCTGTAAATGCATTGGCATTTCTAGTGTTAACAATTAGAGAGCTTATTTTTTTACTTTTTATATTTAAATTCCATTTAATATTCTCTGAAACTATTTTTGATTGTGTATAAACAGACGCATAGTTTGCCCCGTCTCTAAAATAAAACATAACCAGGTCATCCCTGGGTTTGCTGTATAAATTTGCACAAACTGTGGATATTGAAACTCCATCTAGATGTTCTAAATCTTGAAAGTCGCTATTTTTTGACTTTAAATTTAGTGAGTTTATAAAGTTTTTAACGTTTATTGGCATGTGTTTAAAATATTTATTTAATACTTATATTAAAAGTTATAATTAATTATATACCAGAAAATTACATGCTTAATCCCTTAAATTTTATCACAAAGTTCATTAAATCTAGCAATCAAAAAGAGCTCGATAGAATTAAAAAAATAGTTGTAAAAGTTAACTCCTTGGAGGCTACTGTTAAAAACCTTAGTGACGAAGACTTCCCTAAAAAAACTATAGAATTGAAAGATAGACTTAATAAAGGTGAAAATATAGATGATCTATTGCCTGAGGCTTTTGCACTTGTGAGAGAGGCTTCTAAGAGAACAAGAAATGAGAGGCATCATGACGTTCAAATACTTGGGGGCGTTGTGCTTCATGAAGGAAAAATTGCAGAAATGAGAACTGGTGAAGGTAAAACTTTAACAATAAGTCTTGCTGCCTACTTAAATGCCCTGTCAGAAAAAGGTGTACATATAGTTACTGTAAATGACTATCTTGCAAAAAGAGATTCTCAGGAAATGGGAGAGATATATAAATTTTTAGGATTAACCTTTGGTTTTATAAATAATGACCAAGATGATCTTGAAAGAAAAAAAAATTATAATTTTGATATTACATATGCAACTAATAGTGAACTAGGATTTGATTATCTTAGAGATAATATGAAATTTTCAAAAGAACAAATGGTTCAAAGAGGTCATGTTTATACTATTGTTGATGAAATAGATTCTTGTTTAATTGATGAGGCCAGAACTCCACTTGTAATATCAGGAGCAGCTGAAGACAAAACAGAGCAATATCTTGCGATTGACAAATTTATAAAAAGATTATTACCAGAACATTATGAGATCGATGAAAAAGATAAAAATATATTACTTACAAATGAAGGAATAAATAAGGTAGAAAAAATATTTTCTGATGTGGGAATCTTAAAAAATAATAACTTTTATGATCCTGAAAACTTAAGTTTAGTTCACCATGTAAATCAATCTTTAAGGGCTCATCATTTATTTGAAAAAGGAAGGGATTATATTGTTAAAGATGGAACATTAAAAATTATTGATGAACTTACTGGTAGAATATTAGAAGGAAGAAGATTTGGAGATGGCTTACACCAAGCACTTGAAGCTAAAGAAAGAATAGATGTTCAAGCTGAAAATCAAACTCTAGCATCGATAACTTATCAAAATTATTTCAAACTCTATAATAAAATTTCAGGATGTACTGGAACTGCAGCAACAGAGTCTCAGGAATTTTATGAAATATATAACTTAATTGTAGTCATCATTCCTACAAATAAAGAAATGATTAGAAAAGATTGGAATGATCAAATTTTTAGAACTGAAGAAGAAAAAAATAAAGCTATTATTGAAAAAGTTCTTGAGTGTCACAAACAAAGTCAGCCGATATTAGTTTTTACTTCTAGCATCAATAAATCAGAAATTTATTCAAAATTACTAAATGATGAAAAAATTAAACATGTGGTTTTAAATGCAAAAAATCATGAAAATGAGGCTGAAATCATTGCAAATGCTGGAAAAATGAATTCAGTTATAATCACAACAAGTATCTCGGGTAGAGGTGTTGATATTCAGTTAGGTGGGAAAAAAGGAAGTCAACCTGATGATGAACTTTTAGAAAATAAAAATAAAATAAAATCACTTGGTGGACTATTTGTTATTGGCACAGAAAGAATGGAATCCAGAAGAGTTGATAACCAAGCCAGAGGAAGAGCTGGTAGACAGGGCGATGAAGGAAGTTCAATTTTTTATGTTAGTTTAGAAGATGACTTAATGAGAATTTTTGGTTCAGAATCTATGAATAATATTCTTCAAAAATTAGGCTTAAAAGATGGAGAAAGTATTGATCACCCCTGGATTAATAAAGCACTTGAGAGAGCACAACAAAAAGTTGAAGCTAGAAACTTTGATATAAGAAAAAATTTATTAAAATTTGATGACGTTTTAAATGACCAAAGACATGTAATATTCTCTCAAAGAAATGGCGTAATGAATAGTGAAAAAGTTTTTGATTATTCAGATGAATTTTTATCTGAAATTATTAGTCATCTAATCACCTTAAAAACACAGAAACTATCAACAACTAAAAATAATGAATTTAACAATCAGTTAAAAACTTTACTAGGAAAAAGTGTTGATGATAATGAATTTAAAAATGTTACTGAATTAAAAGATGAAGAATTCAAAAATAAAATTAATTCTAAATTTTTAGAAGCAAGAAATGAAAGAATTAAAATGTTGGATGAAGAAAAAGCAAAAGAAGTTGAAAAAAGAATTTTTCTTCAGTGTATAGATTTAAACTGGAAGTCACATATTCAATATCTTGAACAACTGAGACAAGTTATTGGTCTAAGATCTTATGGTCAAAGAGATCCATTAGTTGAGTATAAAAAAGAAGCTTTTTTTCTTTTCGAAAACTTATTGAATAAATTAAAAATGGATTTTGTTACGATTTTAATCAATTTAAAAATAGTTCAAGAACCTAGTGAAAACATTTCAAGACCATTAAAAAAAGAAACATCTAACGATCCAAAATGTTTACTAATACAAAGAAAAGATGAAAAGATTTCAAGAAATGAGAAATGTGAAGCTACAGGTAAAAAGTTTAAAAATTGTTGTGGAGCATTATAAAGAAATAAATAAATAGCCCAATAAAACTATTGTTCCAAATAGAAGAGCTAAATTTAACTTAGATTTAAAGAAATTTTTAAAAAAGACATCAACCTTATTTTCTTTCATGCTAAGTGCTGTCTCTTATACACATCTGACGCTGCCGACGAAT
>CALCPL010000158.1 GCA_937897125.1 uncultured Candidatus Pelagibacter sp.
CCTCAGGGTCTAATGGAATTTCTCCTAAGAATTCTTTTTCAAATTCTTCAGCAGTTCTTTTAACTCCACCTTCACCAAAAATTTTATATTTTTTACCATCATCTCCAGTGAAATAGCTCATATTATCAACTAAACCTAAAATCTTAACTCCAAGTTTATCAAACATTTTAATCCCTCTTTTAACATCAAGAAGCGCCACTTCTTGAGGAGTTGAAACAATGATTGCTCCATCCATTTTAATTTCTTGAGAAAAAGTTAATTGAGTATCTCCAGTCCCTGGAGGCATATCAACAATAATGAAATCTAAATCTTTCCACCCAACTTTTTGTGTAAAAGTTTTAATTGCACTAGTAACCATAGGTCCACGCCAAATCATTGGAGTTTGTTGATCTGCAAGAAAACCAATGGACATACATTGAATGTCATATTTTGTAATTGGAGTTAAAGTCTGGCCATCACTTTTTGGCTTTTCGTTAATATCAAACATTTTTGGAATCGAAGGACCATAAATGTCAGCGTCAAGTAAACCAACTTTGCAGCCAATTTGTTTTAAAGCTAAAGCAAGGTTAGTTGCAAAAGTTGATTTTCCAACTCCTCCTTTTGCACTTGATACAGCTATTGTAAATTTTGTTCCTAAAATTGGGTTCTTTGTGAACTTTCTAGGCTCCAATTTTTTCTTCATTGCGTCACTTAGTTCTGGCTTTTTATCTGTCATAACTTCATCATTACTTGTTTTTTATTAGAAAGACATTATATACTTTGTCATATGTCAGATGATTTTCAAGGTAGAGGCGGAAGCCCATGGGGAACACCTCCAGGTGGAGGAAACGGTTCTGGAAAAGGACCTACACCACCAGACATCGATGCAATTATTAGAGATATTCAAAGTAAGATAAATAGATTTTTACCTGGTGGAAGTTCATCAGGAAAAAAACCAATTGGTTTAATTTTAATTATTTTAGCCTTTGTATGGTTAGCAAGTGGACTTTATAGAGTAGGACCCGATGAACAAGGTGTTGTGCTTAGATTTGGTAAGTTTGTAAAAACTACTCAACCAGGATTACATTATCATATCCCGATCCCAGTAGAGACAGTTCAGACACCAAAAGTTACAAAAGTAAATAGAATTGATATTGGATTTAGATCTGAAAGAGATAGTGGTTTTTCACAAGGTGGAGGAGTTGCTGATGTTCCTCAAGAAAGTTTAATGTTAACGGGTGATGAAAACATAGTTAATATAGATTTTTCAGTTTTCTGGGTAATTAAAGATGCAGGTAAATTTTTATTTGAAATACAAGATCCAGAAGGAACAGTAAAAGCTGCAGCAGAGACAGCAATGAGAGAAGTAATTGCTAAAAGTAAAATTCAACCAGTTTTAACTGAGGGAAGAGCTCAAATTGAAATTGAAACTCAGGAAATTATTCAATCAATTCTAGATGAATACAATAGTGGTATTCAAATTACACAAGTTCAAACACAAAAAGCAGATCCACCTGATCAAGTAATTGATGCGTTTAGAGATGTTCAAGCTGCAAGAGCTGATATGGAAAGATCTAAAAATGAAGCCGAAGCTTATGCTAATGATGTTATTCCAAGAGCAAGAGGGGAAGCTGCAAAAATTATGCAAGCAGCAGAAGCTTATAAACAAAAAGTTGTTGCTCAAGCAGAAGGTGAAGCTAGTAGATTTATATCTATCTATAATGAGTATGCAAAAGCTAAAGAAGTAACTCAAGAAAGAATGTATTTAGAGACTATGGAAAAAGTTTTAGCAGATATTGATAAAGTGATAATTGAAAAAAATGCAGGCTCAGGTGTAGTACCATATTTACCATTACCAGAGCTAGGTAAAAAAAAGGCAAGTAACTAATGAAAGCACAAAAAATTTTATTACCAATAATTATTTTAATAGCGGCATTAGCCTTCTTCTCTATATTCATTGTTAAAGAGGTTAACCAAGCAATTGTACTTCAGTTTGGTGATCCTAAAAAAATCATACTAAAACCAGGTTTAAACTTTAAAATACCTTTTATTCAAAATGTTGTCTTTTTAGATAGCAGAATTTTAAATCTTGATACACCACCAGCAGAAGTTATTGCATCAGACCAAAAAAGATTAATTGTTGATGCTTTTGCAAGATTTCAAATTGTAGATCCTTTAAAATTCTATATTTCAGTAGGAAATGAAAGAGTTGCAAGATCAAGGTTAGCAACAATTATTAACTCAAGAATAAGAAATGTTTTAGGACAACAAGAATTACAAACATTACTATCAAAAGATAGATCTAAGCAAATGTCTTTAATTCAAGAAGGTGTAAACGCTGAAGCTCAAAAATTTGGAATTAAAATAGTGGATGTTAGAATTAAAAGAGCGGACCTTCCACAAGCAAACAGTGAAGCAATCTATAGAAGAATGCAAACTGAGAGAGAAAGAGAGGCTAAAGAATTTAGAGCAAGAGGAGCGGAAATGGCAGTAACCATTACATCGACTGCTGATAAAGATGTTTCTGTATTGCTAGCTAATGCAAACAAAGATTCTGAGATTATGAAAGGTCAAGGAGATGGTGAAAGAAACAAAATTTTTGCTGATGCATTTGGCAGAGATCCAGAGTTTTTTGCTTTCTATAGAGCGATGCAAGCTTATGAAACTGCTTTAATAGGTGGAGACACTTCGGTAATTTTATCTCCTGACAGTGAGTTCTTTAAATTTTTTGGGAATATCAAACCTAAATCTCAGTAACATAATTTTATGAAGGAGTTGATCATAGCTTTTGGTCTTTTTCTTTTTATCGAAGGAATATTATACGCCTTATTTCCATCAAAAATGAAAAGTATGTTAAAAAAAATGGAGTTAATAAAAGATTCACAATTAAGAAGTGGTGGTTTAATTTTTGCAGTTATAGGTTTTATAATTATTTGGTATATTAAAAGTTAAAATGAACAGAATTAAAAAATTATTTATTATATTATTTGTAATAAGTTTTGCATCACAAGTACTAGCAAAAAATGCACCAGCATCATTTGCAGACTTAGCAGAAAAATTAATGCCATCTGTTGTAAATATTTCGACCACAACAACGGTTGTAACTAATGCCAATCCATTTCCTGGTTTTGAGTTTCCTCCAGGATCACCTTTTGCAGATATGTTTAAAGAATTTGGTACACCTCAAACACTGTCTCTTATACACATCTCCGAGCTCACGAGACA
>CALCPL010000159.1 GCA_937897125.1 uncultured Candidatus Pelagibacter sp.
TACACCTCTCTATTCGTCGGCAGCGTCAGATGTGTATAAGAGACAGCCTTAATACATATTGAAGTATTCCACCATTTTTATAATACTCTAATTCGTTTTTAGTGTCTATTCTGCATAGAGTTTTAATTTTTTTAATGTCTCCTGAAGCATATTTTATTTCAACCTGTACATGATCTGATGGATTTATACCTTCTTCTATTTGAAGAACAGTTATCAATTCTGACCCAGTTAATTTTAAGTTAAGCCTATCGTGTCCTTCGGTGAATTGTAGAGGTAAAACACCCATTCCAATTAAATTAGATCTATGAATTCTTTCAAAACTTTCTGCTATTACAACTTTAACACCTAATAGTTTTGTTCCCTTGGCAGCCCAATCTCTTGATGATCCTGTTCCATATTCTTTACCACCTATAACAGCAAGATCAGTTCCTCTTTTTTTATATTCCTCTACAGCATTATAAACTGGCATCACTTTTTCTTCTGGATATAGTTTTGTAAACCCACCCTCTGTTCCTGGTGCCATTTCATTTCTTATTCTAATATTTGCAAAAGTTCCTCTCATCATTACTTCATGATTGCCTCTTCTTGATCCATAGGAGTTATAATCTGCTGGAAGTATTTGATGTTCCATAAAATACTCACCTGTTGGGCTTTCTTTTTGAATATTTCCTGCTGGAGAAATATGATCAGTTGTAACCATATCCCCTAAAATTAAAAGTGGTCTTGCATCTTCAATAGGTTTAAACCCCTCAGGTTGATCAGGTAAATTTTCAAAAAATGGTGGTTTCTTTACATAAGTTGAACTTGAATCCCAATTGTAAATACTTGTATTTTCAGTTTTAATTTCTTGCCACTGCTTAGGTCCTTCTGAAACATTTGAATATCTTTTAACAAACATCTCTGCGTTAAGAGATTCTCTTAATGTGTCTTCAATTTCTTTATTAGATGGCCAAATATCTTTTAGAAAAATATCTTTACCGTCTTTACTTTTTCCTAAAGGTTCTTTGTATAAATCAAATTCCATGTGACCAGCAAGTGCATAAGCTACTACAAGTGGTGGTGATGCTAAGTAATTAGCTTTTATATGTGGAGATATTCTTCCTTCAAAATTTCTATTTCCAGATAAAACTGACACAGCATAGATGTTTTCCTTGTCTATTGCTTTAACAATTTCCTCAGGTAAAGGGCCTGAATTTCCTATGCAAGTCGTGCAACCATATCCAACTAAATTAAAACCAAGTTTATCTAAAAATACATTTAGTCCTGCTTTTGCTAAATAATCAGTAACCACTTGTGATCCTGGGGCTAATGATGTTTTTACCCATGGTTTAGTTTGTAAACCAAGTTCAACTGCTTTTTTTGCTAATAACCCAGCTCCAATTAATACATTTGGATTAGATGTGTTAGTGCATGATGTTATAGCTGCAATTAATATTGAACCATCTTTAATTTCATAATCTGTTCCTGATACTTTTGAAACATGTTGCTCTTTTCTACTAGTTGCATCCTCAAAAACTTTTTTAAATCCAGTAGATGCATCTGTTAACAAAACTTTGTCCTGAGGTCTTTTAGGTCCTGAAATAGTTGGAACAACTGTAGACATGTCTAGTGATAAAGTATCAGTAAATTCAATTTCATCATTAGCCCACAAACCTTGTTCTTTTGCATATTTCTCAACTATATTGACTGTGTTCTCATCTCTTCCTGAAAATCTTAAATATTTTAATGTCTCTTCATCAATTGGGAAAAAACCACATGTTGCTCCATATTCTGGTGCCATATTTGCAATTGTTGCTCTATCAGCAAGAGTTAAATTCTTTAAACCTTCTCCATAAAATTCAACAAATTTTCCAACAACTCCTTTATCTCTTAACATTTTTACTACCGTTAAAACTAAATCTGTTGCAGTCGTGCCCTCTGGCATTTTATTTATTACTTCAAATCCTATTACTTCAGGGATTAACATTGAAATTGGCTGACCTAACATTCCAGCTTCTGCTTCAATTCCACCAACGCCCCACCCAAGAACAGATAAGCCATTAACCATAGTAGTGTGACTATCAGTACCAACTAATGTGTCAGGAAATAAATAATCCTCATCTTGAAATTTTTCAGACCAGACAACTTTTGATAAATATTCTAAATTAACCTGGTGGCAAATCCCAGTTCCAGGAGGAACAATTCTAAAATTATTAAAAGCTTGTTGTCCCCATTTTAAGAAGGAGTATCTCTCACCGTTTCTTTTAAATTCAATATCAACATTTTTTTCAAATGAATCTGATTTTGCAGATTTATCTACTTGCACAGAGTGATCAATAACTAGATCAACTGCAGAAAGTGGATTGATTGTATTAGGATCTTTATTTTTTTCTTTAACCGCTTCTCTCATAGCTGCAAGATCAGCTACAGCTGGAATTCCAGTATAGTCTTGTAATAAAACTCTAGCTGGCCGGTAAGCAATTTCAGTTAATGATTTTTTAGTTTTTAACCACTCTTTAATTGCCTCAATTTGGCTTTTAGTAACCGACAGATCATCCTCGTACCTTAAAAGGTTTTCTAACAAAACTTTTAATGACTTTGGAAGTTTTGAGATCCCATCTAAACCATTTTTTTCTGCTTCTGCTAAAGAATAATATTTATAATCTCTATCATTAATACTGATAGTTTTCAGAGAGTTATAAGAATTTTGATTTCCTGGTTTCATTTAATTTAGATATAGAACCCTATTATACAAACAATAAGTAGCAAGGACATAGCATAATTAAATCGTTTAATAAAATTATTATTTGTCGCAAAATTCCTTAAAAACTTACCTAAAAAAGCCCATGCTGTAATACTTGTTAGAGCTGTCAAAGAGCAAACGACAATAACTGTTAAAGAACTATTTAAGTAATCATCTTCTAATACAAAGTTTGAGATTAATGTAATAGCTGCCATTACTCCTTTGGGATTCAAAAACTGAAATGTAAAAGTATCAATAAATTTTACTGGATTAATTTTTTTACCTTCTTTGGATGGTTCCGAAAATGAAATTTTATAGGCTAGATATATTAAGAATAATGCTCCTAATATTCTGATCACTTCCTGGATTAGTGGATATTTAATAAAAGTTGATATCAATACAAAATTGATCAAAATTACTAACACAGTATAACCCAACCAAACTCCCATTATTAATGGAATTGTTTTTTTTATACCAAAATTAAAACCTGAGTAAGATGCAACAGCATTATTAGGTCCCGGTGTAAAACCTAATGAACAAGAAATTCCTATTAATAAAAATAATTCAGGATGCATAAAGTTTAAGCTATTGGAAGCCCGTTCTCTGATTGTTGAGATGGGTGAACTAATATAACTTTACCTTCTTTATCAATCGAACCTAAAATAAGAACTTGTGAAACTACACCTGCAATATTTTTTTCTGGAAAGTTACAAACACCAATAACTTGTTTACCTTTTAAATTTTCTTCATTGTAATAATGGGTAATTTGAGCAGATGATTGCTTAACACCTATATCTTTTCCAAAATCCACTTCAATTACTAGTGAAGGTTTTCTAGCTTTTTCATTTTTTTTAACTGATATTACGGTGCCTACTCTAATGTCTACTTTGTCAAAAATATCATAGGTTATTTGTTCTTTCATAAATTTAATATATAATACAACTATATTATGAGTACAGAAAATAGTTCAGATCAATTATTTAATAACGCTATTAAAATCTTAACTGATTTAATTGGTTTCAAAACCATATCTGGAGAAGACAATAGTTCGTTAATTAACTATTGTGATGAAATTTTAAACAAACTAGGTGCTACATCATTTAGAACTTTTGATGATGAAAAAAAAAGAGTTAATCTTTTTGCTACACTTAAAGCAAAGAAACCTAGTAATAAAAAACCTATAATCTTATCGGGCCATACTGATGTTGTTCCAGTTTCTAAGGGATGGAGTACTGATCCATTTGTTGCAACAATAAAAGATGACAAACTTTTTGGTAGAGGTTCTTGTGACATGAAAGGGTTTATTGCTTGTACATTAGCTTTTGCTCCTATTTATGCTGAAGCAAATTTAGATAGAGATATTCATTTCTCATATACGTTTGATGAAGAAACTGCCTGTATAGGAGCTCCAATTTTAATTGAAGAGTTAAAAAAAAGAGGTGTTAAAGATGGAATTTGTATAATTGGTGAGCCTACTAATATGAAAATAATAGATGCACACAAAGGATGTTACGAATACACAACTTATTTTGAAGGTTTAGCAGGTCATAGTTCTGCCCCTCACAAAGGTGTAAGCGCCGTTGAATACGCATCAAGATATGTGAATAAACTAATTGAATTAAGAGAAGAATTAAAAGAAAGATCACCTAAAGACTCTATTTTTGATCCTCCTCACTCTACTTTATCAATTGGAGGGATTTTTGGCGGTATAGCTCACAATGTAATAGCAGATAAGTGTCATGTTAACTGGGAAACAAGACCTGTCGTTAAAGAAGATGGTGTTTTTTTAAATGCAGAATTAGATAAATATGCAAATGAAGTACTTTTGCCAGATATGAAAAAAATCTTTCCCAACGCATCAATTAAGAAAAAAATTATTGGTGAGGTTATTGGTTTTGATAGAGATGAACAATCAGCTGCTTGTGAGTTGGTTTCAAGTTTAACTGGAGACAATACTAGAGAAGTTGTGTCATTTGGAACTGAAGCTGGTTTATTTCAAGAAATAGGAATAAGCACAGTCGTGTGTGGACCTGGATCAATAGAACAAGCTCACAAGATTGATGAATTTATCTTTTTAAGTGAACTTAAAAAGTGTTTAAACTTGCTAGATGGTATTAAAGAGCAATCTATAACAAATTAATAAATTGTTAACTCAACTAAATTAAATTATAATTTTTTTATGATTAAAAACAATACGCGTAATTTAATTGGCTATGGTTCTAAAATACCTAAAATTAAATGGCCAAACAATGCACGTATTGCGCTTCAGATAGTACTAAACTATGAAGAAGGAGCAGAAAACTGTGTTCTCAATGGTGATAAAAATTCAGAGATTTTTCTATCAGAAATTATTGGTGCTCAACCTATAAAAGGAAGACACATGAATATGGAATCTCTTTATGAGTATGGTTCAAGAGCAGGTTTTTGGAGGCTACATAAATTATTTCAAGAAAAAAAAATTCCTATAACTATTTTTGGAGTTGGTATGGCGTTGGAAAAGAACCCTGAAATCTGTAAAGCTATAATAGAATCTAATTATGAAGTGGCTTCTCATGGATGGAAATGGATTGACTATCAAAATATTAAAAAATCAGAAGAAAAAAAGCATATGCAGCTTGCTATTAAAACGCATACAAAAATTTTTGGTAAAAGACCTAACGGATGGTACACGGGCAGATGTAGTCCAAATACTAGGGATTTAGTTATGGAAGATGGTGGCTTTTTATATGACAGCGACTCATATAGTGATGATTTGCCTTATTGGGAAATTAGAAATAAAAAAAAACAATTAATTATTCCTTATACACTTGATAATAACGACATGAGATTTGCAACTAATCAGGGATTTAATACGGGTGATCATTTTTTTACATACTTAAAAGATAGCTTTGATGCTCTATATGAAGAGGGTAAAACAAATCCAAAAATGATGTCTGTAGGGTTACACTGTAGATTAATTGGAAAACCAGGAAGAATTCAATCTTTAAAAAAATTTTTAGATTACATAATGAAGCATGAAGATGTATGGATATGTAAAAGAATTGATATAGCCAAACATTGGATTAAAAACTACTCTAACTAATGTCAAAAAAAATTATTTTTACAAATGGACTTATTGATTTAGCTCAACCTAGACTAGGCTCCAAAGTAATTTTTAAAACGGATGATTTTTTTGCTTCTGCAAATAGAATTATCGACCCTCTACCACCAATTTTTAAAGACGGACTATTT
>CALCPL010000160.1 GCA_937897125.1 uncultured Candidatus Pelagibacter sp.
TTTCATTAATCATTGAAATTCTTGATGCAAAAGGTAAAAAATATTTTGTTTTATTTTTTTGTTTATTATAAATATTTGCTTTCAGAACAAATATTTTATGAGTAGGCTTATGATCCTTATCGTGATCTTTGTTTTTTATGTATCCAGTATAATTATCAAATGAAACTTTTATTTTGATCCAATTTTTATTCTTAGATATAATTTTAAATTTTTCCCCATACAAAATTTGAGAGGTAACTTCAGAAACTACATTGGGTTTCTTATAGATATTTGATAAAGAATTTTTGTAAAAGTAATTATTTTTCACGAAGTTTTAATTTATCTTTTATAAACCACAAACAAATCAAAGAAGGTATTACCATGATGGCTGTAATGATAAAAAATACTCCCCAATCTCCATTAAGCCAATCTACTAATGCTCCAGATGATGATGCAAGTGTAGTTCTGCCAGCAGTTCCTATCGAGGCAAGTAATGCGTATTGAGTTGCAGTATATGTTCGGTCTACTAATAATGAAATAAAGGCTACAAATGCAACTGTTGCAAATGCTGCTGCTATATCATCAAATATGACTGCTACTGCGAATAATAATTCAGATTTATCACTCCACGCCAAGACTGTGAATAATAAGTTAGTCGCTGCCATTAATATTCCTGCAACAAACATTGCTTTTAAAACGCCAGATCTAATTACAAAAAGTCCACCCAGCAGTGTAAATACAACTGTAGTTATCCATCCTAAGGTTTTTGAATAAATTGCAATGTCACCTTTAGAGAAACCTATTTCTTTATAAAAAACTATCGACATACGTCCAAGAAAGGCTTCACCAATCTTGAATAAAAAAATGAAGCTTAAAATTCCAACAGCAATTGAAAAACCATTTTTCTTAAAAAAGCTTATTATAGGACCACCTAATGTACTGCTAATCCAAGCTATAAAATTAGTTATAATATTTTTTGATCCAAGTTTGCTTTCTATAAGTTTATCTGTTTCTATCTGTTTTTTTTGTCTATTAGTAGAGAGAGGTTCATGAACAAACATTAAACCTATGTTCATCAAAATTACCACAACTCCTAAAATTAAAAATGTAATTTGCCAGTAATTAGTAACACCAATATTCTCTAAATATTCTGCTGTAAATAAAGCTATTACACCACCTAATTTATATCCACTCCACCATCCAACAACAGCCATCGCAGCACCAGCTGCCATTGATTTGCTTTCATGCTCACCTATTTGTTCAATTCTTAAAGCATCAACAGTAATGTCTTGAGTGGCTGATGCTATAGCAATAACTAAACCAACTGTAATCAGTAGTGCAAGGTTTTCAGTGGGATTAATAAAGCTCCAAGTAACAAGACAAGTTAAAATTGCAATTTGCATTAAAACTATCCATCCTCTTCTATGACCAAGTTTTTTTGTTAGGTACGGTACTTGAAATCTATCAATAAGAGGGGCCCATAAATAATTAAAAGCATAAACAGCAAATATCAGTCCAGCCCAACCAATTGTTGACCTACTTAAACCTTCTTCTTTGAGCCATAGACTTAAACTGCTGCCAATCAAAACCCATGGAAAACCAGAGATTGCACCTAGTAATAATATTCTAAGCATTCTCCTATCAAAGTAGACAGCAAAAGTTTCTGATAAGGATTGTTTTTTAATTTCAATCATAGTTAATTTCTCCAAAATGATGGAAGAAACAATACGAGTATAGCAAATAATTCTAATCTACCCAATATCATTCCAAGACTTAAAATCCATTTAGATATTTCGGGTAAGCTTGAAAAATTGCCATTAGGGCCAATTGTAGAGCCTAATCCTGGGCCAACATTTGAGATTGAGGTTGCGGCACCAGAAATTGAAGTAACAAAATCTAAACCACTTAAAGATAAAAATGCAGTTATTAAAAAAAATATAACCAAATAAAGAAAGATAAAAGAAATGATAGAAGCCATAAATTTATCATCAACATTATTTTTGTCATATTTTATTATAAATATGCCTTTTGGATAAATAATCTTCTTTAATTGATTGATAATAAAGAGATATAGAATCTGGATTCTGAAAATTTTAATTCCACATGTAGTGGAACCAGCACACCCTCCAATGAACATTAAAGTTAAAAAGAAAATGAGTGGAAAATTACCCCATCCATCAAACTCTCCAGTAACATATCCGGTACCACTTAAAATAGAAATAACATTAAAACAAATAGTCCTAATATTTATTTGAGAAAAATTTTTGTTATGAAAAAGTAAATAAATAAAAAGTATAATAATTGAAAAAATAATAATTTTTAAGAACGACTTTATTTGAACATCAGAAATAAATATTTTTCTATCTCCATTTAAAAATTTTATATAAGCAATAAAAGGTAAGCTACCCAATATGATAAAAACCATGGATGATATTTCGATAGGTAGGCTATTAAAATATCCAATAGATTCGTTATAATTTGAAAAACCACCAGTTGCTATCGTGGTCATTGAATGAGTCAAGCTATCAAAAATATTCATACCAAAAATTTTATATGTAGCTGCACAAAGCACTGTTAGACTTAAGTAAACATAAATCAGTCTAAGTGAAATTTCTTTCGATTTTGGTAATAGCTTTTCTGAAGAATCGTTACTTGAAATTTTAAATAATTGCATTCCACCAACATTCATTATTGGCATTAAGGTTATTGCCATTACAATAATACCAATTCCACCTAACCATTGAAGCATTGCTCTCCACAAAAGTATTGATCTAGGGGCGCCTTCTAAGTTAGAAATAATTGTTGATCCTGTCGTGGTAATCCCAGACATACTTTCAAAAAAAGA
This sequence comes from uncultured Candidatus Pelagibacter sp., assembly GCA_937897125.1. The sequence continues at coordinate 2,825 of CALCPL010000160.1, forward strand.
GTCAGTAATTGATAGCTCAAGAGTAGAAAAAATAAAAGGTAAAGAGCCAAATATTGCAATACTTAACCAAGAAAGAGCAGTCAATAAGAATGCTTGTTGCAGATTTAATTTTTTATCATGATTTAGATTTGTTAAAAAAAATAAAACACCAAATATTATAGAAATTATAGAGCCTCCAATAAAAGAGGAATCAACTTCTGAATAAATAAACTGAGCTATAATTGGAATCATCATGGAAATTCCAAGAATAATTTGCAAAACACCCAAGGTAAAAAAAACAGTTTTATAATTAGACATTTTGAAAGAACATTATTTTATGGTAAATAAATTTCAACTCTATAAGAATTAATAAAAACACCAAATATAAGATATTTGTTATTAAACAAAGTGATTGAAAAAGATAATTTAGATAAAACTAACGCATGGCCTTTTGTTGAGGCTAAAAAATTACTGCGTGAAAGAAAGTCCTTTATTGCTAAAAAGGGTAAAATAATTTTACAAACTGGTTATGGTCCAAGTGGGTTGCCCCATATAGGTACATTTGGTGAAGTTGCAAGAACATCGATGATGGTTAATGCACTAAAACAACTGACTGATACACCAACGGAAATCATAACTTTTTCTGATGACATGGATGGCTTTAGAAAAGTTCCAGAAAACGTTCCAAATCAAGAACTCTTAAATAAAAATCTTCACAAACCTTTAACTCAAGTACCAGATCCATTTGAAAAATTTTCAAGTTTTGGTGAGCATAATAATGAAATGTTAAAAGATTTTTTAAATAAATTTAATTTTGAATATAACTTTCAAAGTTCTTCAGTTCTTTATAAGGGTGGTTTTTTTAACCCCACATTACAGATAATCCTAGAAAATTATCAAGGTATTATGGATATAATTCTTCCAACACTAGGAAAAGAAAGACAAAAAACTTACAGTCCATTTTTACCAATTTGTCCAGATACTGGTAAGGTTTTAGAAATTCCAGTTTTAGAAATCTTAAAAGAAAAATCTAAAATTATCTTTGATAATAATGGAAAAAAACTTGAGGTAAGTATCTTAGATGGAAATTGTAAATTACAATGGAAAGTAGATTGGGCAATGAGATGGTACGCCCTTGATATAGATTTTGAAATGTATGGAAAAGATTTAATTGAAAGTGCAATATTATCATCAAGAATAATCAAGTTAATTGGAAAAACAAACCCATCTGGTTTCGCTTATGAGCTTTTTTTAGATGAAAAAGGAGAAAAAATATCCAAATCAAAAGGCAACGGAATTACGATTGATCAGTGGCTGGAGTACGCATCACCTGAGAGTCTTTCGTTGTATATGTATCAAAATCCAAAAAGAGCAAAAAAACTATATAAAGAAATAGTTCCTAAAACAGTCGACGAATACTTGGACCTTATAGAAAAAGCTAAAAATCAAAATGAGCTGCAGTTATTAATGAATCCAGTTTGGCATGTGCACAATGGATCAATTCCTAAGGAAGATACTATTATGAGTTTTTCAATGCTATTAAATTTAGTAGAAACGAGCAATGCAGATTCTAAGGAATTACTCTGGAAGTTTGTAAAAAAATATAAAAAAAATATTTTAGAAAAAGACCATCCAATTTTTGATAATCTAATTGGTTATGCGATTAAGTATTTTAATGATGTAATAAAATTACAAAAAAAATACAAAACCCCAGACACAAGTGAAAAATTGGCATTAGAAGCACTAGTTAAGTCTCTTGATAGCTGTAATGATAAAATGTTGCCTGAGGATATTCAGACATTAATTTATTCAACAGGAAAAGAAAATGGTTACTCAGAAAATCTACGTGATTGGTTTAAATTAATTTATGAGGTTGTTTTTGGGGATGAAAATGGACCAAGAATGGGTTTTTTTATAAGCTTTTTCGGAGTAAACGAGACTAAAGAGTTAATCAAAGAAAAAATAAAATAATGTTCTCAAAACTCAGATCACTAATTTTTAAAATTGATCCTGAAACTGCTCATAATTTAGCAATTAAGTCTTTAAAACTAAATATATTACCAAGCATAACCAATCAAAACAAAGGAGACCCAATATTTGAGACTAATTTATTTGGTAAGAATATAGATAATCCAATAGGAATGGCTGCTGGGTTTGATAAAAATGCTGAAGTTTATAATTCATTGTTTAAACTTGGGTTTGGTTTTGTTGAAGTGGGAACAGTTACACCACTTGAGCAATATGGAAATCCAAAGCCAAGAGTTTTTAGGTTGGTTGAGGATCAGGCTCTTATAAATAGGCTAGGTTTTAATAATTTAGGAGCAGAAAATGTTAGCCTTAGAATTAGATCAAACTTACATAAGGGTTTATTAGGAATTAACATAGGTCCTAATAAAGATAGCGAAGATAGATTGAATGATTATTTGATTGGACTTAGAAACTTTTATGACATCGCTGATTATATTACAGTTAATATTTCTTCGCCTAACACAGAAAATTTAAGAGCTTTTCATGATGAGACTAAATTTGATGAATTGCTGCATGCAATAGAAAAAGAAAAAGTTAAACTTAAATCAAAAATACCAATCGTAGTAAAAATTTCTCCAGATATTTCAGAGGAACAAATTGAACTAATAAGTAAAATTTTAATTAAATATAAGGTCAGTGCAATAATTGTTTCAAATACAACAGCTAAAAATAGAGAAAAATTAAACAATATTTTAAAGCATCAAAAAGGTGGGTTATCAGGCAAGCCACTAGAGGAAGAGGCTAATAAGCTAATAAGCAAGTTTTATAAACTACTTAAGGGTAAGATTGAAATTATAGGTGTAGGAGGTGTGGACTCAGGAGAAAGTGCTTATAAAAAATTTCAGGCAGGAGCTAGCTATGTTCAATTATATACAGGAATGGTTTTTCAAGGACCAAACGTTGTAGGAAAGATAAAAAAAGAGCTTAAAGAAATATTAATTGATGAGGGTATTAAGAATTTTAAAGAAATAATAGGAAAGAAGCTGACTAATTGATCCTAATAAACTTGACGAGGTCACTAACTCATCTTATATAGTCACTAAATATTATGTCTAAAAAATGCGAATTAACCGGCAAAATACCTATGAAAGGTCACAATGTTAGTCATGCTAACAATA
>CALCPL010000161.1 GCA_937897125.1 uncultured Candidatus Pelagibacter sp.
AATCTTTGGTCTGCATTATCTGCTCTTAAACTTAATCTATATTCAGCTCTTGAGGTAAACATTCTGTAGGGTTCAGCAACTCCCTTTGTTACTAAATCATCTATCATAACTCCAATGTAAGCATCTGATCTATCCAAAATAAATGGCTCTTCATTCTTAAAAGATAAAGCAGCATTAATTCCTGCTATTAAACCTTGAGCAGCAGCTTCCTCATATCCAGTCGTCCCATTTATCTGTCCAGCAAGGTATAAGTTTTGAATTTTCTTGCTCTCAAGAGTTAAAAAAAGTTCTCTAGGATCAATATAGTCGTATTCTATCGCATAACCTGGTCTAATTATCTTAACACTCTCTAAACCATTGATATTATTACATATTTCTTGCTGTACGTCCTCAGGTAAAGAGGTAGATATTCCATTTGGGTATATTGTGTGGTCATTAAGACCTTCTGGCTCTAAATATATCTGGTGTCGGTCCTTATCTGCAAACTTTACTATCTTATCCTCTATTGAAGGACAATATCTTGGACCAACCCCCTGTATGCTTCCTGAGTACATGGCACTTCTTTTTAGATTTTTTTGAATTATCTTATGAACCTTTTCATTCGTATAAGTCATCCGACATGAAACTTGTTTGTTTAAATTTTTTTTTGTTAAGAAAGAAAAAAAATAAGGATCATCATCTGCAAACTGTTCTTCTAAGTTATCATACTTAATTGTTCTAGCATCAAGCCTTGGTGGTGTCCCTGTCTTAAGTCTTCCTATTTTGAAATCATATTTTTCAAGTTGTTCACTTAATCCTGTTGAAGGCTTCTCATCAAACCTTCCAGCTGGTGTTCTCTCATCACCAATATGTATCAAACCATTCAAAAATGTGCCTGTTGTTAAGATTAGCTTACCACATAAAATTTTTTTACCTGACTTTGTTTCAAAACCACTTATAGTGTTTTTATTAAAAATAAATCTTATTACAGGATCAGAAAAAATACTTAAATTACAGTAGTTTAGTAATTTTTCTTGCATATATTTACGATACAATGATCTGTCTGATTGTGTTCTGGGTCCTTGAACTGCAGGCCCTCTACTTCTGTTTAATAATCTAAATTGTATACCTGATTTATCTGCAACCTCACCCATCACACCATCCAACGCATCAATCTCTCTAACAAGGTGTCCTTTACCAAGGCCTCCTATTGCTGGGTTACAAGACATCTCACCAATAGTCTCAATTTTATGAGTGAATAGGGCAGTGTTAACTCCAAGACGTGCGGAAGCTGCAGCGGCTTCGCAGCCAGCATGTCCACCTCCAATTACAATCACATCAAATGACAAGTCATTTTTCATAACTTAAATTTATAGCTGATCAATTTTTTTACAAGATGAGAGTCAAAACTAATTAAATTATTTTAAATATATTTATGATCTTAAAAATCACTAAAAATGTCTATAAATTTCTTAAATAAGCTATGATTATCAACAATAAGTGATCTAAATGACTCAAAAACTGGCATAAAACACAAGTTTTGAGTTAAATTGAGATATGTTGATAGTATTAGCTTATTTAAGGAAAAATAATTTTAATATTGGTATTATTTATTTTCCAATACAAAAATCATTAAAGATACTGCCTAATATCTCTTCAACATCTACTTTTCCAACTATCATTCCTAAATGTCGAGTTGCTAAACGAAGATCTTCAGCAGCTTTATCAAAATCTTCAGCTTCATTTTTTTCTTCAAAGTTTTTTAAATAATTTAAACTTTGCTCAAGGTGTTGCCTGTGCCTTTCACGCGTAATTAAAATATCTTCACTTGTGATAAATTTATTTTTTAATTTGTTTTTAATCTTTAAAATTAAATCTTCTAAGTTGAGATTGTTTTTTACTGAAATTAAAACATGTTCATAATTTTTTATTTCAGAATTTAAATCTTCTTTTAGAAGATCAGATTTATTAATCACAAGTATTGCATTTTCATCCATCAATTCCTTCAAAACTCCTTTAAAATCAATACTTTTAGCATCTATAACAATCAACTTTAGATCTGCATTTTCTGCCTTATCAAGTGCTAATTTTATTCCTTTTTTTTCTATTTCATTTTTAGAATTTCTAATTCCTGCAGTGTCAGAAACCACAACTGGATAACCATCAATATTTAAATGTGTCTCGATTACATCTCTTGTTGTTCCGGCTATTTCTGAAACGATTGCTGCATCTCGATTTGAAAGGTGATTTAGTAAACTAGATTTTCCAGCATTAGTTGGTCCCTGTCTCTTATACACATCTCCGAGCCCACGAGACAAGAGGC
>CALCPL010000162.1 GCA_937897125.1 uncultured Candidatus Pelagibacter sp.
CCGCAATTATTTGTACCATTTCATGACGTGGGTCAAAGGATCCATCAGCTCTAGGAGTTCCTGGCCATTGGTGACTAGCTTTTAACGTTACCGCATAAGCAGAAGTAACACTTGTCAGAACCATAACTAGCGCGACAAAGTATAAAGATATTTTTTTTAACATTATTTTTTTCTCCTCTATTGTTATTTAAGGGATGCATCTAATTCAAGTTATTGGTAAGAGTCAATACTACAAAGTTACTGTATAAAATTATGGATGGACCTTTAAAAAACCTATTAGTTCTTGATCTAACTAGAGTATTAGTTGGTCCTTATTGCACCATGATGCTTTCAGATTTAGGTGCCAGAGTAATTAAAGTAGAGGCACCAGAAGTTGGAGACGATTCTAGAAAATTTGGTCCTTTTATTGAAGATTATTCAGCATATTTTATGTCACTTAATAGAGGAAAAGAAAGTATCGCTCTAAATTTAAAAAATGAAGATGACAAAAAAATATTCGATAAAATTTTAGCTAAAGCAGATATTCTAGTTGAGAATTTTAAACCAGGCACCTTAGAAAAATGGGGTTATGGTTGGAAAGATATTTGTAAAAAATATCCAAGACTAATTTATGCATCAGCATCAGGTTTTGGACAAACTGGTCCATTAAAAGAATTACCTGCTTATGATATGGTTGTTCAAGGTATGGGTGGTTTAATGAGTGTTACTGGTCAACCTAATTCTGAACCAACAAGAGTTGGTACATCTATTGGAGATATTACTGCAGGCTTATTCACAACTGTTGGAATTAATGCAGCACTTTATGATAGAGAAAAAACTGGTAAAGGAACATTTATTGATGTTTCAATGTTGGATTGTCAAATTGCAATTTTAGAAAATGCTATAGCAAGGTATCTTGCTAAAAATGAAATACCAAAACCCATGGGATCTCGTCATCCATCTATTGCTCCATTTGAGGCTTTTAAAACAAAAGATAGTCACATCATTATAGCAGCTGGTAATGAAAAATTATTTGAAAAACTTTGTAATGTTTTAAATATTCCTGAAATATCTAAAGATCCAAAATTTAATACGAATTCATTACGATCAGAAAATATGGATGATCTTAAAAAAATACTTGAAGATAAACTTATTGTTAAGAATACTAATGACTGGGTAAGTGAAATGGAAAAAGAAAAAATTCCATGTGGTCCAATATTTAATATTAAAGAGGCCGTTGAAAACCCTCAAGTCAAAGCAAGGAATATGATTGTCAAAGCACACCATAAGGTTATTGGTGATTTTAAATTAGCAGGTAATCCAATTAAAATGTCTAATTATAAAGACGAAACAACGCGTGGAGATATTCCAGACTTAGATGAACACAGGGAAAAAATCTTAAAGGAATTTAATAATTAACTGTTAGGTTCAGTTTCTTCTGAACTATCTTCTGTAGTTTCAGTTTCAGCTATTTGATCTAAAGAAACTTCAGTTTCTTCACTAGCAACTTCTGTTTCTTCACTGGCAGTTTCAAGTTCTGGATTAACTTCTACTTCAGGTTCTGCTTTTGCAGTTAATTCTTCTAAATCTTCTGGTGCAACTTGAATTTTTTCTGGAATTTTTCTAGCTCTTTTAGATGGTAAAATAGGTGTTCCACTTTTAGAAATTTCACCTTTGTACATACTGTCAAAATCATCACCGATAACTTCATCATCATCTGTACCATCATCAATTTGTTCAACGTGTTTTCTAAGTTTGTGAATAGCGCTATCTGTTAAGTCTGAAACTTTAATAGTGTCTGCTGCAATTTCTCTTAAAGATATAACTGTATTTTTGTCATTATCTCTATCAAGAGTAGGCTCCAATCCTGAATTTAATTGAACTGCTCTTTCTTTAGCAACCAATACTAATTCGTAAGGGCTTTCTACTTTATCTATGCAATCTTCTACTGTTACTCTAGCCATGCGCAGTATCTATACGGTGGTTAAAAAAAATCAAGGATAATTTTATAAATATTGAGGATTAAGCTTGTTCTTTACGAGGAATAACAACGATATTGCAATTAAAATATAAGATCCTGAAACTAAAGCGATTTGCTCAATAGAAAAGCTATTATCGATCAAAATTCCAAAGAGCGCTGTACCAAATGCAGTTGAAAATACCATTAATGCTGTTGTTAGAGCTTTAATGGAACCAATATATTTAACTCCATAAATCTCAGCCCAAGTAGCAGAACCCAGAACATTTGCTAATCCATTTGAAATTCCAATTAAACCTAAAAATATAAATGATGAAATTGGTGAGTTAAAATAATAAAGCACAAACGTTGAGACCAATAAAGGAATGTTCATATAAATTATTAATTTTCGACTACTAAACTTATCAATTAAAAAACCTGTCAAAAATAAAGTCAAAACTGATAAAATTGAATACACCATAAAAGATTGAGCTATTACATAAGGTCCCCAACCTTTAGATGACACTATAAAAGATTGATAAACAAATGTACCCGTTGCAATCCAAGGCATCGCTAACATGCTTAAACATATGATATAAAAACGGTAATCTTTTAACACTTCACCTCTCGTCCATTGTTTTATATCTTTAGTTTTAATATTTGTAGAATTAGATGTCTCTCTTGAATCTAATTTAACATTTTTAACTAGTGTAACGATGACTATGGGTAAAATAATAATAACTGAAATTGAAATAGCTATCCAAATATTTCTCCAATCAATAAAAGTTAACAAAAAGATAATCAATAAGGGTAAAATAAATTCAGCTAACGATAAACCAAGCCAAGTTGTACTTAACGCACGTCCCCTAGTCTTTTCAAAAAATCTAGAAATTGTTGTAGTTGCTGTATGAGACATTAGTCCTTGACCCGACAGTCTCATTAAGAAAATTGATAAAAATAAGAAAGCGACTGAAGAAATTTTGGAAAATAAAAAACAAGAGATTGCTAATAAAGCAATGACATAAGATGCAAATTTTAAAATATTAAAGTCATCAATTTTTTTACCAACCCAAACGAGAATAAAACTACTTAATAGAGTGGCGGATGCGTAAATAGATCCAAACTGACCATGAGTGATAGAAAGCGCATCCCTTATGCTTGAATTAAATAGTCCTAGAAAAAAACTCTGTCCAAAACTTGAAAAAAATGTAAAGATAAAACCAAATAAAATTACTTTAAAATTCAAACTTTTAAACATAGGAAATAAAAATTATGAGCAATGTTGCATTTATAGGTTTAGGTGTCATGGGTTATCCAATGGCAGGATATATATCAAAAGCAGGCCACAATGTAACTGTTTATAACAGAACTGCTGCAAAAGCTGACAAATGGGTTGCTGAATATAAAGGTTCAAAAGCAGACACACCTGCAAAAGCTGCTGAAGGTGCTGACTTTATATTTACCTGTGTTGGTAATGATAATGATTTAAGAGAAGTAACTTTCGGTGACAACGGTATCTTTAAAACAATTAAAAAAGGTTCAGTTTACATTGATAACACAACCGCTTCTGCAACAATTGCTAGAGAAATTTATGCTCATTCATTAAAAAGTGAATTTGGTTTCTTAGATGCACCTGTATCAGGTGGACAAGCTGGTGCTGAAAATGGTGCTCTAACTGTTATGATTGGTGGAGATCAAGCAAACTTTGATAAAGCAAAAGACATTATTGATTGTTATAGCAAAAAAATGAAATTATTAGGTGGTGCAGGTAATGGCCAATTAGCAAAAATGGTTAACCAAATCTGTATTGCAGGTTTAGTTCAAGGTTTATCAGAAGCGATTAACTTTGGAAAAAAAGCAGGTTTGAATATGGAAGATGTAATTGAAGTTATATCTAAAGGTGCTGCTCAATCATGGCAAATGGAAAATAGATACAAAACGATGATTGATGATCAGTTTGAGTTTGGTTTTGCAGTTGATTGGATGAGAAAAGATTTAAAAATCGCAATGGATGAAGCTAAAAATAATGGCTCTCAACTACCAGTAACTGAAATCGTTGATAAGTATTACAGTGAAGTTCAAGAAATGGGTGGAAAACGTTGGGATACTTCTAGTTTGATTAGAAGACTTAGTAAATAATCTATAATGCAACCAGCATACTACGAAGATTTTGATGAGATCAAAAATAAAATCTGGTTAATGTTGGATAATGCTATCAAGGATAGAGGGTCTCCATTTAGAATTCCTGTATTTATTTGTGGTGGTCAAGATGACTTTGATGGCAGAATTGTAGTCCTTAGAAAATCAGATCGAGAAAATAATCTTGTACAATACCATAGCGATATCAGATCAGATAAAATTGCTAAATTAAAAGCAAATAAAAATGCAGCAATGTTATTTTATGACAAGGAAGAGAAGATCCAAGTTAGGCTTAAAGTTGAATGCACCATTAATCATGAAAATGACATTACAAAACAGTCTTGGTTAAAAACAGGACACATGAGTAGAAAATGTTATTTAGTAGATCATGGCCCAGGAACAGAATCTGATATCCCAACTTCAGGATTAAAACCTGAGTTAGATAATTTTGAATTTACAATGGAGCAAAGTGAAGTGGGATATAAAAACTTTACTGTTATTCAATGTAAAATTAAAAGTATTGAATGGCTTTATTTAGCAGCTAAAGGTCATCGTAGAGCTAGATTTGATTTGGAGAATAACAAAGATACCTGGTTAATTCCTTAAAAAACTGATTTAGAATATTTCTTCCAGTTATCTTGGTAATGAATAGCATTTTCAGTAATTGACTTTGCTTCTTCGTCTGAGACTTGTCTTACAATTTTACCAGGGGATCCAACCACTAGAGAATTATCAGGGATGATTTTGTTTTCAGTGATCAGTGCATTGGCCCCTATGATGCAATTTTTTCCAATCTTTGCTCCATTTAAAATGACAGCACCAATTCCAATTAAAGAATTGTCTTCAATGGTGCATCCATGCAGCATAACTAAATGCCCAATGGTTACATCCTTACCAATTTTTAATGGGTAACCAGGATCAGTATGCAGTACACTGCCATCTTGAATATTGGAGCCTTCACCAATGTGAATATTTTCAACATCACCTCTTAAGGTAACATTAAACCAAATACTGGTATTTTTTTCTAATGTAACATCACCAATGATAGATGCGTTAGATGCAGACCAATTTTCACCTAAATTTTTTACTTTTTTATCTTCCAAATCATAAAACATAACTTATATATTATTATAACATGCCGTTAAAAACTCCAATATGTGATTTCGGACAAGCTGCTAAAAGCTTTGAATTAAAGTCCACTAATAACGAAATTATTAAATTAAATGACGTTAAAGGGACAAATGGAACTTTGGTTATGTTTATTTGTAACCACTGCCCTTACGTAAAAGCTGTTATTAAAGACATTGTTGAAGATTGTAAAAATTTAAAAGAATTAGATATTACAGCAGTAGCCATATGCTCTAATGACACAATAAATTATCCTGAAGATAGTTTTGAAAATATGATTGAATTTGCAAGGAAACATCAATTTAATTTTCCCTATGTTTTTGATGAAACTCAAAATATTGCAAAAAGTTATGATGCTGTGTGCACTCCAGATTTTTTTGGATACAATAATAGTTTAGAATTACAATACAGAGGTAGAATAAGAGAATTAGATAATTTAAAACCAGTAAGAGCTGGTGATAGTGATTTATTTATAGCAATGAAACAAATAGCTGAAACGACCAAAGGTCCTGAAACACAAATTCCAAGTGCTGGCTGCGGTATTAAATGGTTAGATAATTAATGTATTTAATAGTTACAAAAACATTTCCTCCAGAAGTGGGTGGTATGCAGAATTTAATGTGGGGTTTAGCGAATGAACTTTCAAAACACTACATGATAAAAGTATTCGCTGATTATCATGAAAATCATAAATTATTTGATGAGCAAGTTTCTTTTTCAATAGAGCGTGTTGGTGGCATAAAACTTCTTAGAAAATATAGAAAAGCTCAATTGATTAATGAATTTATTAAAGAAAATAAAATTGATGGCATTATCGCTGATCATTGGAAAAGTTTAGAACATCTTAAAACTAATAAAAAAAAGATATGCTTGATCCATGGTAAAGAAATTAATCATGAGAAAGGTACCTCTCTTAATCAAAGAGTGTTGGAGGTTTTAGATAATGTTGAAACTATTGTTGCTAATTCTGAGTATACTAAAAATTTAGCTATTTCATTGGGTGTTAAACAAGATAAAATTATAGTTATTAATCCTGGTGTTGATCCAGTTGAAGAATTGGATAAAAAAACTTTAGATAAAGTAGAGAATTTATTAAAACATAAATCTCCAAGACTTATTACTGTCTCTAGATTTGATAAAAGAAAAAATCATGAAAAGGTAATCATGGCGCTTCGAAATTTAAAACAAATCTACCCAAGTATTATCTATATTTGTGTGGGTTATGG
>CALCPL010000163.1 GCA_937897125.1 uncultured Candidatus Pelagibacter sp.
GAATTCTCTAAAAAAAAAACTAAAGCGGACTGTTAAGCCCGCTTCAGTTGTAATTACTTTTATCTAAATACTACTTTAATGTTTCTGCGTGAGCCATTCCTAGCTTAGCATTAGACATTTGAGATCCAGCCCAAAAAGGTACAGCGATATCAGCAAAGTCTTTTTGAGACTGCCATACTTTAGCAAAGAATGGGTTCTTAGCCGCATTTTTTTCTAAAGCTGCTTTTGCTGCAGCCATATACGCTGGGAAGTAGTCAGCAGGAGTGTCATGTAAAATTACACCATGCTTCGTAGTCAACTCTCTTAGAGCTTTTCCATTTTCGTATATTCTGTAACTCATTGATTTTGATAAAGATGCATTTGCAGCAACTTCTAAAGCTTTTTTCTCTAAAGCAGACATCTTGTTGTACTTAGAGCCTGTAATATAGAAGTCAGCATTTACTACTACTTGGTGAAGACCTTGTAGATAGTAATGTTTTAGAACTTTTTGAAAACCAAATGTCATATCCGGCTTAGGACAACACCATTCAGCAGCATCAATTGTTCCTGCTTCAAGAGCTGGTAAAATATCTCCACCACCCATTGCAACAGAAGCTACACCAATGTCTTTATAAGTTTGGCCAGGAATTCCCGGAGGAGTTCTGAACTTGTACTTTCTAAAGTCAGCCATGCTATTAATTGGCTCTTTGAACCAACCTAAAGCTTCAGGGCCTACTGGTTGTAACATAAATCCTTTGATGTCTCTTCCCATCTCAGACCATAGTTGGTCGTAAAGTTCTTTACCACCACCATATTGGAACCAAGATAAAAAAGCGATGTTATCGATACCAACACCTGCACCTGCTACTGGCGAACCAAATAACATAGCTGCTGGGTGATCGCCTGACCAATAGTGAGTCCAAGCAAAACCACAATCGATTAATCCTTTATCAACTGCATCTAAAGTTTCTTTTACACCTACTACTGATCCAACAGGCATAAGTTCGAACTTAAGTGAACCTTGTGTTAATTCAGTTACCGTGTCAGTGAAATCTTTTAACATTTTCACTTCATCCGATTTTGAATTAAGTACAGTTTGGCACTTAAGAGTTTTTGCAGAAGCTCCTGTAACTGTCATAACAGTTAAAAGAAGTGTTCCTACAACCAATGATATGATTTTTTTCATATTATATATTTTCCTCTCGTTATTTTTTTTTAAAAATGAACCTTCTCAAGAAATCAGAATTAAAACAACTAATAATATATAAAAAGTTGAGCTTATAAGCATTGGTAATACTAGTATTTTTTAATTTTTGTGATTATAAACATTCTAATCTAATGAACAATTTTGATTATATAATTATTGGTGGTGGCTGTTCTGGGTTATCTTTGGCATACGAATTAGAAACTCATAATAAACTTAAAGATAAAACATTAGCAATTATTGAGCCTAGATTAGATTACAAGAGGGATAAAACTTGGTCTTTCTGGAAAACAACAAGCCATAATTTTGAAGATTGTGTAAAAAAGAGTTGGGATAATTTTTCTATAAATATACCGAATAAAACTAAATTTTTAGAATGTAATAAACTACCTTATCAATCAATTGATAGTGGACTATTCTATAAAAAAATAAACTCTACACTGAAGCAGAATCATAATATCAAATTTTATAAAAATATTAATGAGGTAAACTTAAATAACTCCTTAATTTTTAATAGTGTTCCATCAATAGATTCTAAAGAAAATAAACTTTGGCAACACTTTAAAGGTATTGAGATTGAGACTGCTAATGATGTTTTTGATGAAAAAATCATGAATTTAATGGACTTTGATTGCCCACAACGTAACAGTGTTCATTTCTTTTACACATTGCCTTATAGCAAAAATAAGGCTTTAGTTGAAACCACCTGGCTATCTAAAATGAATAATGATCTAGAAATGGATTATGATGAGCAATTAAAAGATTACATTGAAAATCATTTAAATATTAAAAATTACAAAATTAATTATAAAGAAAATGGTGCTGTACCACTATTTTATCCATCAAATATTAATGAAAAAAATAAAATAAATATTGGCACTGCAGGACACATGACCAGATTAAGTACTGGGTATACTTTTCTGAATATCCAAGACCACAGCAGATATTTAAGGGAAAATATCAATAATATTGATAAAATTAGAAGATATGAAATTAAAAAAAAATATCAGTTTCTAGATAAAATATTTTTAAGAGTTTTAAGCAATCATGCTAAACAAATGCCAAATATATTTTTCAAAATGTTTGATAACTCTCCTGAAACTGTAATTAAATTTCTATCTAATAAGAGTAATATTTTTCAAGATTTATTAATAATTCTTAAAATGCCTAAATGGTTATTTATTAAAGCCCTTTTAAAATAAAATGTATAGTCTGATAAATAAAATTAATTTCTATCATTCAATTATCTTTTTTATTTTTTCATGTTTTATTGCCTTGATTGTTAATCGATTCGAAAACTTAATCATCTCTCCAGTGGTGTGTTTATTTTTTATTCTTTCAATCGGAATTTCACATGGTGCACTAGATAATAAAAAAGGTAAAAAACTTAGCCAGTTATATAATATAAAAAAATCTTATTTCTTTTATTTAATATATTCCCTTATTGGGATTGGTATCATTATATTTTGGTTATTTTTTCCAACTGTGTCTCTTATTTTATTTTTAGTTGTTGCCTCATATCATTTTGGCAAAGAAGATACTGAATTTTTGATAAGTAATAAAAATGTATCCAATCTAATTCTTTATTTCTTAAAAGGTTCTCTAATAATCGTTGCACCACTAATGTTTCACTTTGTTGAAACAATTAATATTTTTAAATTACTTTTAATAGAAAATGAAAAGTTTTATTTATTCTTAAACTTTATTGAAGATAACAGTATATTACTTTTTGCTTTATCTATTTCTTTACTTTCTAGTATTTATTACTTTTTGAAAGATTTTAAAATTATGAATATTTTGATATTTTTAGATTTTTTTTCTATTATTGTTCTGAATTATTTTTTAACTCCACTAATTGCCTTTACAGTATACTTTTGCTTCCTACATTCATTCCGACATTCAATTTCGTTGATAGCAGAGCTTAATGAAAAAAGTTTTAAAATTGGTGCTATAACATTTATTAAAAAAGCTATGCCACTTACAGTTTTAACTGCAATTTTATATGTCATAAGCTTATATTTCCTTTCTAATTTCTATCAATTAAATGATGCAATATTAAAAGTTATATTTATTGGTTTGGCGTCTTTAACCTTTCCTCATATATTGCTTGAGTATCTTTTAGAAAAAAATGAAAAATAAAGAAATTAAAGTATTGTTATCTGCTCCAAGAGGTTTTTGTGCTGGGGTAGAAAGAGCAATAGAAATAGTTAAAAAAAGTATTAAAAAATATGGTGCACCAGTTTATGTGCGACATGAAATAGTACACAATAAACATGTAGTGGATAGTCTTAAGGCAATAGGTGCAATTTTTGTTGAAGAGTTAGAGGAGATTAAAGATAAAACTAGACCAGTAATTTTTTCTGCACACGGAGTACCAAAATCGGTACCTCTAGAAGCTGATAGCTATAAAATGGAATATATAGATGCTACTTGCCCTCTTGTCTCAAAAGTTCATAGAGAGGCAGAAAACCTTCACAAAGCTGGTTACCATATTGTTCTTATAGGACATAACAATCATCCAGAAGTTATTGGTACTATGGGGCAATTACCAGAAGATTCGATTGATTTAATTCAAGATGAGCATGATGTTGAATTATATGAATTAGATAATAATGAAAAAATTGCATATGTTACTCAAACAACTCTGTCTGTTGATGACACTAAAAATATAATAAAAGCTCTTAAAAAAAAATTCCCACAGATTAAAGAACCATTTAAAGAAGATATTTGCTATGCAACTACTAATCGTCAATCAGCTGTTAAAAATATTGCCAAAAAATGTGATATGTTTTTTGTTTTAGGAAGTAGAAATTCTTCAAATTCAGTTCGTTTAGTTGAGGTAGCAGAACAAGCTGGTTGCCAACATGCGGAACTAATTCATTCAGAGAGTGTAATTCCTTTTGAAAAAATACAAAATTGTAAAATAATTGGTGTTTCATCTGGCGCATCAGCACCTGAAGTTTTAGTTGAAAATTTCATTAATAAATTGAAAGAAAATTTTAAAATAAAAATTGAGGAAGTTGAAATTATCAAAGAAAATATTGTTTTTAAAGTTCCTGCAAAATTAAATTAGATGGCTGTATACACTAAAATAAATAGTAAAGACCTTCTATCACTAAGTAGAGATTACAAATTAGGAAAAATAATCAAATCTGAAGGAATTAAAAAAGGAATAGAAAATACAAACTACTTATTAAAAACAAATAAAAAAAAATTTATTTTAACAATTTTTGAAAAAAGAGTTCAGAAAAAAGATTTACCTTTTTTTATGAACTTAATGGAAAAACTAAATCAAAAAAAAATTATTTGTCCAAAACCATTAAAGAATAATGATGGTAAGCACTTAAGTAGAATTCAAAATAAACCCTCTAGTATTGTGACTTTTTTAAAGGGAAAAGATAAGGCCACTCTTAATTATAAAAATTGTTTTGATATTGGAAAAAATATTGCAAAATTTCACAAAGCTGGAACTAAAATAAAGCTATATAGACAGAACTCTATGTCTATTAATAAATTAGGTAGTTTATTAAAAAGTATAAAATTTACGTCTAATAAAATAGCTCCAAAACTAAAACCTACTCTTAACGTTTGCTTAAAAGATATTAAAAATCAATGGCCAAAAAAATTACCAAGTGGAATTATTCATGGAGATTTATTTATAGATAATATCTTCTTTAATAAAAATAAATTTTCTGGATTTATTGATTTTTATTTTTCAAGCAATGATTTTCTGATGTATGAGATTGCAATTTGTATAAATGCTTTATGTTTTGATAAGAAAAAAAATTCTTTTGTAATGAATAATAAAAAAATTAAATACTTAATTGATGGATATGAAACTGTAAGAACTATTTCAAAAAAAGAGAAAGACTCATTAAATATATTATGTAGAGGGGCAGCTTTAAGATACCTACTAACTAGAATTTATGATTATTTTAATACTCCTAAAACTGCACTAATTCAGATCAAAGAACCTAACGAATATTTTCAAAAACTAATTATCCATAACAATCTGAATAGCTACAAAGATTATTATAAATAATGATAAAAATTTATACTGATGGTTCTTGTTTAAAAAACCCTGGAAATGGTGGTTGGGCTGCAATCATCAATATTAATGATGAAATTAAAAAAATTAGTGGAAGTGTTAAAGACACAACTAATAATAAGATGGAGCTAATGGCTCCAATTAAAGCGCTTCAGGAAATAAAAGAACAGCAACCTATTGAAATTTATACAGACTCCCAATACGTGAAATTAGGTATTACTGATTGGGTGCATAAATGGATTAAAAACAATTGGTTAACTTCTAAAAAGGAACCAGTAAAAAACAAAGAACTTTGGACTCAGCTTTATGAATTAAATCAATCTCATGAAATTAAATGGATATGGGTTAAGGCTCATGCTGGAAATATTCTAAATGAAGAAGTTGATTTATTAGCCAAACAAGCTGCTGGATTAAACTAAATTTAAAAAATTTTGGGCAGCCGAAACTTCACATGCACCAGCATCTTCTTCTTCTTGCAATTTAACTACTTTTAGATTGTCTATTAACATTGTGTATCTATTTGATCTTACACCTAAGCCTCTGGCACTTTTATCAACATCAGCACCTATTGCTTTTGTAAAACTCAAAAATGGATCTGCCATCATTAAAACTTTATCTGCAACATTTTGGCTTTTGCCCCAAGCTTCCATTACAAATGGATCATTTACTGAGATGCAGACTATTAAATCTACACCTTTTGCTTGGTATTTATCATGGTTATCAACGTATCCAGGTAAATGTTTGGCTGAACAAACTGATGTATAAGCACCAGGTAAACCAAATAAAACTACCTTCTTATCCTTAAAAAACTCAAAAGTATTTTTCTTAATGGGATTTCCATCTTCCATAATAAAAAATTCAGAATTAGGGATTGTTTCATTTTCTTTTAATTTCATTATATTTTTTCCTTAATGTATTGTTGAGTTTTACTTAGGTTATTTGAAATAATATCATAATTTTCTTTTTCATCCATAACATACTTTAGTTCATCAGGTAAGTCAGGTTTGATTCCAATTGATTTATCTATGGCTTCTGGAAACTTACATGGGTGTGCTGTTGCTAAAACAATATTGTTACCCTCTATATTAACTTTTTTTAAAGCTCCAAAACCTATTGCACTATGAGGATCTAATACAATGTTATGCATGGTATGAACCTCCTTAATAATGTCTAAAACCTCATTCTCATTTATGCTCGCTGATAAAAAATCTCTATCAATTTTTTTCATCTTATCTTCTGGGATAATATATTTACCATCTTCTTTAATTCCACTCATAATTTTTTGTGTTTCATGATCATCAAAGTCATTCAAATCATAAATTAATCTTTCAAAATTACTCGCAATTTGAATGTCCATACTTGGAGAATTTGTTTCTAAAACTGTTTCTGCTTCATATTTTCCCCTAGAAATTGCTCTGTGTAAAATATCATTCTGATTTGTTGCAACGATAAGTTTATTGATTGGTAAACCCATTTTTTTTGATAGATAACCAGCATACACATCACCAAAATTCCCCGTAGGTACTGAAAAGTTAATTGGCCTATCATCTTTAATCTGGAAATATGTATAAAAATAATAGACTGATTGTGCAATAATTCTTGCCCAATTTATCGAGTTAACTCCAGACATATTAATTGATTTAGAAAATTCCTTATCTGCAAACATTGATTTAACCAAGTTTTGACAATCATCAAAGTTACCTTCTATCGCTATATTAAAGACATTTTTTTCCTTAACAGTTGACATTAGTTTTCTTTGAACAAGTGAAACTTTGTTATGTGGGTGAAGAACAAATATATTCATATTTTTTTTTCCCTTAATTGCATCTATAGCAGCGGCACCTGTATCTCCTGATGTAGCAACAATAACATTTATATTTTTATTATTTTTTTTTAGATAATGCTCATAGAAGTTTCCTAATAATTGCATTGCAATATCTTTAAAGGCTAGCGTTGGGCCATGGAATAACTCTAAAAGGTTAACATCACCTACTTTAATTAAAGCTACCGCATTATTTTTTCTGAATACTGAATATGATTTATCAACAATATCTGATAATTCACTCTCAGACATAAAGTCTCCAATATAAGGGTAGATTATTTTTTTTGCTAATTCCTGGTAACTTAAGCCACTTAGCGACTCAAGCTCCTCAGTGCTATATTTTTTGACTTCTTTTGGAATAAATAGACCACCATCATCTGCAAGTCCTTTAATAAATACGTCCTCAAAACTGTACTCTTTTGAGTTATCTCTAGTGCTTATATATTTCATCTAATAATATTTTCTTCTAAAATATAAATATAGTATAAAAATTGAAATCGCTAATGAAAACCAAGTCATGGCATATTTTTTATGATTATTTGAAATATTTGCAGTGATCAATTTTGGCTTGGGTAATTCATTGTTTCCTGAGAGATAAATAACATAAGGTGAAAACTTTTTACCTGTAAATTTAAACACATCATCTCTATCAAGAGTAAACCAATAATTATCTAAAATATTATTTTCAGGTTTAAACCTGTTTGCTTTTGTTTGTTTTTTTAAAATACCAACAATATCATTTTTATCAATTATATCGATAATTTTACTATTCTTCATATCAAAAGGTATCCACCCTCTATTTAATAAATAATCACTACCTTCTATTTTTAGAGGATTAACAACTTCAAAACCAGGTTTTCCTTTTTCATTTAGATTGTAAAGATAAATTTGTTTTTCAAAATCAATTGACCCATTAGTTTTAATTCTTAAATAGTTTTTGATTGTACTACTAGATAAGTTAACCGGTTCATCTTTAAGTGAAGTTTTTATTTGATTGATTAATTCTAATTTCCAATTAAGCCTAACAATCTGCCAGCTACCAAGAGCAATAAAGACAGAAATAAAAAAAAATACAAAAATAGAAAATAAAAATTTATATCTCAAGGGCTAAAAATTAACTTCCCCAAATATAAATGGCAGCAAATAAGAATAGCCACACAACATCTACAAAGTGCCAGTACCAAGCAGCTGCCTCAAATCCAAAGTGATGTTCTTCAGTAAAGTGACCCTTTCTTGCTCTCATTAAACATACTGCTAAAAATATAGTGCCAATAATAACATGAAAACCATGGAAGCCTGTTGCCATATAAAATACTGAACCATATATATTTCCTGCAAAATCAAAAGTTGCATGCTGGTATTCATAAACCTGTAGTAGTGAAAAAGAGAAACCAAGTATAACTGTAAGAACTAGTCCTTGAATAAAGCTTTTTCTATCACCTTCTAACAATGCGTGGTGTGACCATGTTACTGTCGTTCCAGACAATAATAAAATTAATGTATTAATTAGTGGGATATCCCATGGATCAAAAGTTACAATATCTTTGGGTGGCCATGTTCCTCCAATTGCTAAAGATGGAAATAAACTTGCATCAAAATATGCCCAAAACCATGCCACAAAGAACATAACTTCTGAAGCAATGAATAATGTCATTCCATATCTATGGTGAATTTGTACTACTGGTGTGTGATGACCTTGATGCTCTGCTTCAATAACAACATCCCTAAACCACATATATGTTCCATAAAGTAGTAATGCTAAACCTAGATACATTCCCCAAGAAACTTCACTATGCAAATAATAAACTGAACCTATTGCTAAAACTAAACATGAAAATGAGACGTATATAGGCCAAGGACTTGGGTCTACTAAATGATAATCGTGTTTTTTTTCTGCGGACATTTTTATAATTTTGATTGGTTATAGTAATCTGATGAAAAAAAAGTATAGGACATAGTTACATCTTTAATATTTTTAGTGTTGGGATCATTTACCATTTCTGGATCCAAATAAAAAGTCATAATATAAGTAGCTTTTTCACCTGCTTTTAAAGCCTGCTTTTCAAAACAAAAACACCCTAATTTACTATAGTATTTACCAAATGATGAAGGCGATACATTAAAAGCAGCAACTCCATAAGTAGTTTCATCACCATAATTTTCTACTTCAAATTCGATTCGATTCACCTGACCTATTTTGACATCCATAACATTTTTTTTCACTTTAAAATTCCAAGGAAGATTGTTTACGTTTGTGTCAAAACGAACACTAACTTTTTGGTCTAAAATTATATCTGGTGCTTCTTTTGATATCTGCGTAGTTCCTCCAAAACCAGTTACTCTACAAAATATGTCATATAAAGGTACAGCAGCAAACGAAAGTCCTAACATGATAAAAAATATCCCTGCAAGAATAATGGGGGTTAAGGTTTTATTATTCACTATAATGATCTATCGAAAACACCCGTATTATAAAGTGTAAAGAAAAATAAAAATACCATAAACCCTAATATTGCTACAGCAGTTAAAATATTTTTACGTTTAGTTTTTTTATTAGGTATCATCATAATATTTTATCTATCAAAAAAATAACGAATATCAAAAATAAATATAAAATTGAGTATCCAAATATTGTTTTAGCCTTTTTCGAGTTAAATTTGTTTTTTTTGTACTTGTAGAGTTGAAAGCATAAAAGATTATAATACAAAGTAAGCAAAAGAGCAGGTACTAAAAACACTAGTCCTACAAGATCTATTGCATAAGGTAAAACAATCATTGGCAACATCAATAAAGAATAGACCAGTATGTTTATTTTAGTACTTTCTATTCCATTGGTTAATGGAAGCATTGGAATTTTTGCTTTCTTGTAGTCATCTGATTTGTAAAGACTTAAGGCCCAGAAATGAGATGGTGTCCAAAAAAATATGATCAAAAAGAAAGTTATCGGCTCTAAAGAAAGTGAGTTAGTTGCAATAGTCCAGCCAATTACTGGTGGCAATGCTCCTGCAGCACCACCTATTACAATATTTTGAGGTGTTTTTCTCTTCAGCCAAATTGTGTAGATAAATACATAAAATAAAATTGTAAATAATAATAACGCTGCTGAGATTGTGTTTGCATAATAATCTAATGCAATTACTGAAAAAAATGAAAGTGATGTTCCAAAAATTAGAGCTTGGTTTTTATTAACCTTTCCCATTGGAATTGGTCTTAAGCAAGTTCTGGTCATTAATGCATCAAGATCAGATTCGTACCACATATTTAGAGCACCAGCAGCTCCTGCTCCGATTGAAACTAAAAGAATTGCAATCATTGCATCTTTTGTTGAAACTACAGTAGGTGCCATTAAAAGTCCTACGGCACACGTAAAGATTACCAAGGACATTACTCTTGGCTTCATTAGTTTAAATAATTCAGAAAAATTAAACACATTCTCCTGACTTAAGTTTCTATTTTTTAATTTAGAATTAATCATTAATATTTAATATAGAAAAAGCTAAAACTTTACTAACTAGAAACTTTTTCAACACCATCTGGATCTTCAAATTTTGGTAATTCTTCAAAAGTATGAAAATTTGGTGGTGATGGTACAGTCCATTCTAAAGTCGTAGCACCTTCACCCCAAGGGTTTTGAGCTGCAGCTTTTTTCTTAGAAAAAGAATAAA
>CALCPL010000164.1 GCA_937897125.1 uncultured Candidatus Pelagibacter sp.
ATCTACACCTCTCTATTCGTCGGCAGCGTCAGATGTGTATAAGAGACAGGTGTTAGAGGTAAATTCAAATTTTATAAAAAAGACATTTATCATCATATTTTAAGACAGACATAAAAAAATTGATTTTGCTTGGTTTTTTAAATACTGCCCGTTTTGAGCACTATAATCATTATCTTGTGTAAGAGTTTATCCTTTTTGGTGTTAGAGATTCACTAGTTTAGTTAAATAAATATATTTAAATATTATGAGTGATCAGGAAGACGATAAAAAAAATTTAGATAATACATTATCAGACAATGATAATAATAATCAATCAGAAGTTGATTTAAATAATCAACCTCAGAGCGAAGAAAATCAAAACCAAAATAACGAACCCGAGTCAGATAATGAAAATCAATCTATAGTTGATTCAAATAATCAAACTATGAATGAAAACAAATATGAAAATCAAGAAACTGATTTAAATGAAGAAGTTAACAATCAAAAGATTGAAGAAAAAATAATTGTAGAAACTTCAGATGAAATAAAAAATGAAAATAATAAGTCGTCTCATCAAGTTATTCATAAAAAAGATGGTAGATTACATATTTATGTAAGGCAGGATAAATATAAAGGTGAACTCAAATCAAAAAATTGGGTTGGTAGGCTTTATATTGATGGTAAACAAAAAATTTCATCTTCAGGCACAACAAACTTAGATGAAGCAATACAAATTTTAGAAAAATGGTTTGATGATGTCCAAGATGAAAGTGAAAGATTAAAAAATGAAAATAATTTAACTAAAAATATTAATCAAGAAGCAACTGATACTTTAACAAATAATCAAATTAACAATCAGACTCAAGAACAAATTGCTACCACTTCATTAAACGAAAATTTACAAACAACTACTCAAGAACAAATAAAAAATAAATTATCAAATATTTTTGGAAAAATTAAAGAGATTAAAATTAAAAAACCAGATTTTGCAAAAAATTTTAACAAATCATCTTTTAATAAATCTAAAGTTGCTAATTATAAATCAAAACTTGAAAATTTCTTTAAGTCTAAATTAGGTAAATCTAGTGTGCAAGGTGAAGAAATAATTGGTGTAGAACTTTCAAACAAAGAAATAAGAATAGCTCAGGTTTCAAGCAACAAAGCTAATCAATGGGTGTTAGAAAAACTACATATCCACCCAGTTGACATTACAGATGATAGTACACCAATTGACAATGCAGATAAATTTTCAGCGGAATTAATGTTAGCGGTTCAAAAATATAAAATAACTTCACCCAATGCAGCAATTGCTATTCCAGTAACTAGTGCAATTATAAGAGTGGTTACAGCACCTTTAATGAAAGACGAGGAGTTAAATAAAGCAATCGAAACTAATTCATTATGGGAAAACCTAGTTCAGTTAACAGATAGTTTAGAAGATTATTCTATTTTTCATCAAGTCATTAATAGAAATGAAAAAGAAAATACAATGGATCTTTTATTCGTTGCATCAAAATTAACAGATATAAATAGCTATACCTCAATAATTAAAAATGCAGGTTTAAATCCTGTAATCATTGATGTTAAATGTTTTGCTTTAAAATCAGCAGTTGACCAGGTTAATCAAATAGCAAATAAAACTGAAGATACTAATTTAACTGCTGTTCTAGAATTTGGATTAGATGAAAATTATTTGATGATACTCTATGATAATAATCCAATAATAACTGATATTTTTATCAGAGGGCAAGATAGAAAAATCTTACAAGATTCTCAAAATACTGAAGAGAAAGAGGGATTAGTTAGAAGATATATTACTCAAGTTAAGCAAGCTGTTCAAGATTTTGAGACTAAATATGAAAAGAGAATTCGAAACATTAAAGTTGTTTCAGATATCAAAAATGTAGATGAATATTTAGCAAGCTTTAGAAAAGCTTTAATGAATATTGGGTTTAATACTTTTGATCCTACAGAAGGATTAAAAATTCCAAGCCAAAATCAGCAAATTTTAGATAACAAGTTAAATAGATCCTATCTATCAACTTCTGTTGGTTTAGCTTTTAGAAAACTTGATGTCTTTGGCTATTATAAATTTGTTACTGCAGTTAAAAATATAAATCTTCTTCCTGATAGATCAAATGTGATGAAGCAAAAAAAGATGAAAGCAATTTCAGGTTTTGCATTCAAAGGAATTACCGCTGCGGTAGCTGCAATTTATGTTGTATTATTTGGTTTATCTTTTTGGAACATTATTTCTTACAACAATAAACTGAAACAATATGAAGCTGTAAAAATAGATCATACTAAAATTATAAAACAGAAAAAAATAGTTTCAAAAGAATTTAAAGTGATTAATACATCTTTAAAACTAAGCAAAACACTTAAATCAAATAAAGAATTAACTTATAGAATTCTAGCTCAAGTAGCTTCAAGCGTTCCCAACAGAGTAAAATTTGATCAAGTTGTGTTTAATGGATCTAACAGATTAACTATTCAAGGATTGGCTGCAACTGATCAAGATATATTAAAATTTATAGAAAATTTAAGTAAACAAAAACTGGTTGAACAAGCATCCTTATCATCAATGCGATTACCAAAATCTTCAGCAGGTAGTGCTACGATGAAAGGTTTTAGAGTGTTTGTAAAAATTAAAAGAAGCACAATATAGCAATGGATATAGATTTAAAAAATATTAATATTTCTGACATCAAAGATCAGATTACTAAACTAGCTGATAAAAAAACTCTTATAAAAATAGGAATAATTACAGGTGCAATTGTTCTTTTCTTAATAATTTATTATGCAATTTTAAACCCAATGGCTAATTCTAGAAAAGCTAAATTGAATGATATGAATTTAAAAAAACAAGAAACTGAACAGTTTACTAGTGATGTTTATTCAATGAGGGCAAAAATTAAAAAACTTAAACCTGAATATGAAAAATATTCTAAATTATTTCATTCCAAATCTGAAGTAGAAGGCCTTTTACAGACATTAAGTGAATATGCTGGACAAAATGATTTAGTGATTACAAGTATAGAAAAAAAAGAAATTAAAGAAGTTTTAAAAACACAAGCTTTGGCCAAGGCAGATGGTAAAAAAGTAAAGAAAAAGAAAAAGACTCAAGTTAAGAATATCAAAAATATTGCCTATTATTTGATCCCTGTTGATTTCGAAATTGACGGTAATTTTTTGGGCTATATTAAATTTAAGAGATCTCTGTCACTTTCTAACAAGATGTTAAATTTTGACAAAGAATCAATCCAGGTGGTAAAGGGAAATAACACTGGAGCGATAAAAGTAAAAGGAACATTAACTATAGTGGGGTTACCAGATGAATTTTTTTAAAATAATTATTATTTCAGTATTCTTTATATTGTTATCAAAAGTTTCCATGGCAGATAGTCATGATAAAGAGCAAAATATTATCGAAAAGGCAAAAGAGATAAATAAAAAGATCAAAGAAAAACAAGCAAATTCACAAAAAAATATTTCATCAGAGATTAATGATGAGGAACCACTGCCACTAAATGACCCTTTTGCTGGAGATAGCTCTTTAAGTGGTGCAACACTTATAGCAAATAGTGCAGAAGAAGCCGCAAATGAAATGAGTTTATATAAGTTTAGATTAGTAGGAATAATGACTTCTGGAAATGATGATGGATTTGTATCATTAATTAATTCAAGTGGAGATGTGACTACTTTAAGTCTGTTTGAGGAATTAAGTCCTGGTGTGAAATTCATTGGAGTAACTAATGATGAAGCCGTATTCGAAAAAAATGGAAATTCTTTTTTAGTGATAAATTTTAACAACCAAATTACAGAAAGTACTAAATAATTATGAACTTTAAAAAAAATATATCATTCTTAATTTTACCTTTAGTATTAATTTTTCTTACAGGTTGTGCAGGAAGCTTTCCTAAAAAGAGTGGGTCTTTTAAACACGATACACCACTAATTAAAACTGATATTAAAAAAATTGGACAAAAAGAAGTAGATAAAAGTGTAGAGATGGGACCAATCCCTGTTGAAGGTGACGTTGTTAAGCTAAAAAAAAGAAAACAAATATCATCTGTCAAAGAGAGAAATTACTTATTAATTTCAGATGAATTCGAAAATTTAAAACAAAATGTATCTTTTAAATTTCAAGCTTTAGATTTTAAAGAGGCAATGAAATTAATGGCTGAAATTGGAGAAATTAATATTTTAGTAGGTGAAGATGTTGCAGGAGCAATAACTGCAGAATTAGATAATGTGCCTTGGGATAAAGCATTTAATGCATTATTAGATTTAAAAAATTATGCAGCAGATATAGATGTAGCAAGTAATATTATTAGAGTTTCAACTCCTGCTAATTTAACTTCACAGGAAGGTTATAAATCAGCTAGAGCATCTGCAGTTAAGAAGAAAGTTGAATTAGAAGATTCCGTTGAGCCAATTATTTCAGAAATTTTTAGACTTTATTATATAACTCCCACAGAAGCTAAAGCAACAATCTCAGAATTATTTACAACTGTTGGAACTAGTGGAAATTATATACCAATACAAGTAACCGAAGAAACAACCACAAGATCAATTATTGTTAGAGGTAAAGAAAAAGATTTAGATATAGTTGATAAAGTAATTAGAGAAATTGATAAGAGAACTAAACAAGTTTTAATAGAAGCTTTTATAGTTGAAGCAACTTCAACTTTTGCACAAAATTTAGGGAAAAGACTTGGAGCTGCTTATACAAGAAAAAATGTGAGAATTGGTGGTACCCAAGGGGGTAGTAGTGTAGGAGCAGCATCTGGAACAGGGGCTGCATTATCAGACTCTACAGGAGCTTTTACAAGTGGTGCTGGAACAGATAATTTAGTAAATTTTGGATCTTCAGCT
Source organism: uncultured Candidatus Pelagibacter sp. (assembly GCA_937897125.1). The sequence continues at coordinate 4,858 of CALCPL010000164.1, forward strand.
TCAACAAGTGGAATTGGAATATTGAGAAAAACAGGTTCAGCTGTTTTAAAGCTTGAACTTGATTTTCTAGAATCTCAAGGTTTATCAAAGACAGTATCTAATCCGAAATTATTTACATTAGACAATCATCAAGCAAGTATTAATCAGGGTGAAACAATTTATATTGATGGTGGAGATGGAGAAGATAAACCAGTTGATGCATCATTAAAACTAATAGTAACCCCAAATATTATAGGTGATGGAAACGTCATGCTTTCAATTCAAGTAAATAATGACACTCCAAACAGATCATCTCCAGGAACACCAGGTGTAAATAAAATGGAGATAAACACCAAACTATTAGTTGCGGATGGAGATATAGTTGTAATTGGGGGTATCAAAAAAAATAATATAGCGAATAATAGAGAGGGCGTCCCAGGAACCAAAAAAATACCAGTTCTTGGAAAAGTATTGAGCGGAAAATCAAATTCTGACACAATGACTGAGCTGCTAGTATTTATCGCTCCAAGGGTTTTATAATGTTAAAAATTAGTAGAGAAAGCGAAATTAACTTAGTTAATGTCTTGATTGATAATGACATTATTTCAGGAAAAGATTTAATAAATATTAAAAAAGTAAGTACTGAAAACAATAAATCTCAAATTGATGCAATATTTGAGTTAAAACTCACTGATGAAAAAAAAATAATTGATCTATTAATTAAAGAACAAAATTTAGAAACAATTGATTTAAAGACAGTTAAAATTACAGATGAAATAAAAACAGTTTTACCATCAAACTATATAAAGATAAATTTTGTAGCACCATTTAAAATTGAAGGAAAAACTTTGCACATGGCAATTCCAGATAGTTCAAAACTGGGATTGATGAGAAATTTAAAAGCTATTACAAAAAAAGACATTGAACTACACGCTGCAAAAATAACTGATATCTCTGAATATATCGAAAGATTATCAAATGAAACAGATGAAGTAACAATTGCATCAATACGTAGTGATAATAGAAAAAAAACTAAAACTTTTGAAACAGATTTAGGAGATGCAGGAGAAGTTTTAGAAAATGCACCTGAAGAAGATATTGAAGCAATTGAAAACGAGTCAGAGGTAATCAAATTTAGTACAGCAGTTGTGGCTGATGCAATAAAAATGGGTGTGAGTGATATTCATATTGAGCCTTACAGATTCAATTCAAGAGTAAGATATCGATTAGATGGTATGCTTCAAGAGCAAGAAACTTATAGGCAGTTTTTACATGATAACTATGGGGCAGTGGTTACCCGATTTAAAATTATGGGTAAACTAGATATTTCTGAAAGAAGATTACCACAAGATGGAGCCATTAATTTTAAAATTGGCAACAAAGTAGTTGATCTACGTTTGTCAATATTACCTACAGCAAATAATGAGAGAATTGTAATGCGTATTCTTAATAAGGACGCAGGAGATATCACTCTTGAGCAATTAAATTTTGAAAAGCAAGATTTAGAAAGTTTAAGAAAAGGAATTCACAGTAGTCAGGGATTAATCTTGGTAACAGGGCCAACAGGATCAGGTAAGTCGACAACATTATATAGTATTTTAAAAGAAGTAAGTCGTCCTCATTTAAATATTTTAACAGCCGAAGACCCTGTGGAATATGAATTAGAAGGTGTAGGACAAGTGCAAATTAAAGATGATATTGGTTTTACTTTTGCTAAAGCCTTAAGATCTTTCTTAAGACAAGACCCAGAAATTATTCTAGTTGGTGAGATGAGAGATAAAGAAACAGTTGATATAGGGTTAAAAGCTGCTCTTACAGGTCACTTAGTATTTAGTACGTTACACACTAATGATGCTCCAAGTACTATTACTAGATTACAAAACATGGGGACACCCGATTATTTAATAAGTGCTGCCTGCCAACTTGTTGTAGCTCAAAGACTAGCTAGAAAAAATTGTAAAGATTGTAGAATACAAGATGATGACGTTAATCCTAAAGTTCTTAAAGATTTAGGTTTTAGTGAAGAAGAGGCATCTAAAGTTAAGGCTATAAAAGGTAAGGGTTGTGAAAAATGTAGCGACACTGGTTACAAAGGTCGACAAGGTATTTATGAAATTTTAGTGGTATCAAAACCAATCAAAGAAGCTATTTTAAAACAAGCAACCACTCCTGAATTAAGAGAAATAGCTATTAAAGAAGGATTTAGAACGATGCAGGATATGGGTAGAAGAATGATTGCATCTGGTGAACTTAATTTTAGAGAATATGAGAGAGTTCTTTCAAGCGAATAAAAATGGAAGCTTTTACTTACAAAGGAATATCTGAAGGTAAGTATATAGAAGGAGACATTGAGGCAATAAATCTTGATGAAGCTTCTCATTTATTAAAAGAAAAAAAAATAATAATTACCAACATAAACAAGTCTAAGAAAAAAAAAGAGGGGGTAAAAAAGAAATCAAGTGGCTCATCTTTTTTTGGGAAAAAAAAAGTTAAAGTAGAGGAAATTCTTATATTTTCTAAACAATTTGCAACTATGGTTAAGGCCGGTTTACCTATTTTACAGGTTTTAATAATGTTGAGAGACCAATTAGAAAGCCCTGCTATTAAAGAAGTAATTGAAGATATCAGAAAGAGTTTAGAGGGAGGTGTAAACTTATCAAGATGTTTTGAAAAATACCCTCAATATTTTGATAACGTTTATGTAAACTTGATAAAGGCTGGTGAAGCAAGTGGAAAGCTAGATGTGTTTTTACTTAAAATAGTTGAATCATTGGAAAAAAAAGAAAAGATTAAGAAAAAGATTAAAGGGGCCTTAATGTATCCTGCGATCATGTTTACAGTAGCGATTATTGTAAGTGCTTTCATGTTGATTAAAGTAGTTCCAGTATTTGCAAAAATGTATGATGGAATGGGAATAGAATTACCAGCTGCAACAGCAACAATTATGGCAATGAGTGATTTTTTAAGTGGCACAGGGGGAAAGGTAATTTTTTTTGGAGGAATAGGGGCATATTTTGGATTTAATTTTATTGTAAAAAGAAATGCTGCAATCCGCTTTAAATGGCATCAACAAATTTTAAAATTACCAATTTTTGGAGATATGATTTTAAAATCTCTACTAGCAAGAGTTTCATTAATTATGGGTAATTTAAGTGCAGCCGGTGTTAATTTATTAGAAAGTTTAGAAATTGCAAAATCAGTTAGTAATAATGATGTGGTAACTGAGGCACTTGAGAATGTAAAAAAAGGTGTTTTTTCTGGTGACACATTAACTAAACTTTTTTTAAAAGAACCGTTATTCCCTCCAACTTTTAGTCAATTAATTTCTGTTGGTGAACAAACTGGTCAATTAGATGAAATGTTTAATTCAGTATCTGCTTATTATGAAGAAGAGTTTGATACCACGGTAGACAACATGTCTGCTTTAATTGAACCTATCATGATTGTTTTTATGGGAATAATGATTGGTGGTCTAATGATAGCCATGTATTCTCCAATATTTAACGTTGGTGCTTTAATTGGCTAATTTATAATTGTTTTGTTAAAACTAAATTATTAATCCAGGGCTTTTTTCCTGGTTCAAACTTAATTGAATCCATTATTTCTTGAATAAAAAAAGTTCCTAGTCCACCTGGTTTAATATCGTCTATCGCTCTATGTTTAACTTTACTTTCTTCTACCGGTTTACCTTTATCAAAGAAAGAAATCTCTAGAACCTCATCTTTACAAGATATTCTTACTACCATCCTATCTTGAGTGTTGGGAAAATCTTTATAAGCATGTTTAACTATATTTTGTGCAGCTTCAGCAATAGCCAAAACTAACTCTTCTCTTAAATCTTCATCTATTTTAAATTTTTCAAAAACATCTCTGGAAAAAGCTCTAACGTCTTTTAAACTTGCTGAGCTAACTAAAAAATCTTTTTTCTCTGATTGATTTAAGTTTTCCATACTCATGAGTTTTAATTATTCCAAGTTTAAAATTTGCTCTAACTTTGCCATCATGATTACTTTTAAAACTGATTTACTCACATCTTTAATGATAACCTTTGTTCCCTTCTCTAGGGCTTTTTGATGACTTTCTATTAAAACCGAAATACCTGAAGAGTCCATGTATTGAACGTTACTTAGATTTAAAACAACATCTTTACCAGAGTCGATTTTTGGAAAGATAACTTCCTTAACTTCCTCTGTTTTATCCATATCTATTTCACCATCTAAAAATATGGTACTGATATTATCTTCTTCTGTAATTTTGTATGTCATAGAAACTTCCTTGCCATTGCTAAAACTTTTTCAACAGGTTGACTAACTTCTTTAAGTTCAACTTTAGTATTTTTTTCTCGAGCTCTTTGATTACTCTCTATAATTACAGATATACCAGAAGAGTCCATGTATTGTACATCTTTTAAATTTAAATGAACTTCTTTGCCAGAATCAATTAAAGGAAAAACAATTTCTCTTACATCATCTGCAATATCCATATCTATTTCTCCATTAAGAAAAACAGTACTTACATTTTCATTATTAGTGACTTTAAATTTCATAATTTTTTTATTTATATAACTAATAACGAAATTAAGTAATAATAAAACCCGATTTGAGCAGTTATGTTTAATTATCGTTGATAATGATGGTATTCTTAGTTTACTTCATAAAGAGGTATTATAAATTTTAAGCATAACTAATTAATAAAAGAGGAAATTATGAAAAATAATAAAGGTTTTACATTAATTGAATTGCTAGTGGTTGTAGCGATTATCGGTATTCTAGCAGCAGTTGGTACAGTTGCGTACACAGGTTACACAGCTAATGCAAAAAAAGCTGCCGCAAAATCAAATCATGCATCAGTAGTTAAGTATATTGCTGCTGAATTACAAAGATGTAACATGGATGAAACATCATCAATGGATACTAAACTTATTTGTGCGGATAGAACTGATGGTGCAAAAGTACAAGCTGCCGCTGTATTAGCTTTAGCAGATTTTAAAAATCCATTTAATACAGGAACTGCTGCTGTTTCTACAACAGGAACTACAATTGGTTTTGTCAAGGTAACAGATGATGGGTCAGATGTTACTGTCGCAACTTGTTTTGCAGAAATAGGTACCCCAACAGCAGCATGTGATGCTACGGATGCTACCTCTACACTTTCAAACACTATAGCAATCGAATAAAAATTTTTGCTAAGTTAAAAGGATTAAAGACTATGACCACCAAAAGCTCAGGTTTCACATTAGTTGAGCTGGTGGTGGTTGTGGCTATAATAGGAATTTTATCTGCGGTAGGTGTTGTTAGTTACAGCGGATATATTTCAGGGGCTAAAGAAAAATCTGCAAAAAATGTAATGCTACAAATTTCTCTAGCTCAAACGGAGGAATATTCAAATAGTGGAAGTTATTATACTCAAGCTGACAGTAGCTGCACACCAACTTCATTAACAT
>CALCPL010000165.1 GCA_937897125.1 uncultured Candidatus Pelagibacter sp.
ATTTTTAAATAAGTCTGTTAATTCTTTTTTCATATTTAATTTAACTCTATGTTTAATGCTAATGATTTAATTTCTTTAACTAGAACGTTGAACGATTCAGGTATTCCAGATTCAAAATTCTCTTCGCCTTTAACAATTGTTTCGTAAACCTTAACTCTTCCAGCAACATCATCAGATTTAACAGTTAAAATTTCTTGTAGAGTGTAAGAAGCACCGTATGCTTCAAGTGCCCAAACTTCCATTTCACCAAATCTTTGACCACCTAATTGAGCTTTACCACCCAAAGGTTGCTGAGTTACAAGACTGTATGGTCCCGTAGATCTTGCATGAATTTTATCTTCAACAAGGTGATGAAGTTTTAACATATAGATAATTCCAACGGTTACCGGTCTATCAAACATTTCACCTGTTCTTCCATCCCATAAATTGGTCTGTCCAGACGTTGGTAATTTAGCCAATTCAAGCATTTCAGAAACATCTTTTTCTTTAGCTCCATCAAATACTGGAGTTGAAATTGCTATACCATTTTGTAGGTTTTCACATAAATCTGCAAATTCAGTCTTGTTTAATTTGTCAATACCTCCATCAAAAACTTCTTTTCCATAAACTGATGTTAAAAAGGATGAAATTTTTTGAGTTTTTTCAAATTTTTTATTATTTTCATTTACTAATCTTTTAACTTCTTCACCAAATTCTTTACAGGCCCAACCTAAGTGTGTTTCTAAGATTTGACCTACGTTCATACGACTAGGAACCCCGAGTGGATTTAATACGATATCAACAGGTCTTCCATCTTCTCTATAAGGCATATCTTCAACGGGTACAATTTTACTAACTACACCCTTGTTTCCATGTCTACCTGACATCTTATCACCAGGTCTTAATCTTCTTTTAATCGCAACAAAAACTTTTACCATTTTCATAACACTTGGTAATAAATCATCACCACTTCTAATTTTTAAAACCTTATCTTCAAATCTTTCTTGAATATCTTGTTTTGCTTGATTGTATTGATCTTTTAATTGAGCAATACTTGCTTCATCATTAACATTACCTACTGTTATTTTGAATACATCATTAATGTTAATCTTATTAATTGTATCAAGATCGAGTTTGGTACCTTCATCTAAATCTTTAATTTTTTTAGTTAAAGAAGCTCCAGACAAAATCTGGTTAGCTCTTTGCTTTATACTTCTTTCTAAAATTTCTTCCTCTACAATTTTATCTTCTTGAACAATTTCAATTTCTGCTCTTTCGATTGTTATAGATCTTTCATCTTTTTCTATACCATGTCTGTTGAAAACTCTGACATCAACAATCGTTCCACTGCTTCCTCTAGACATTTTTAAAGATGTATCAGTTACGTCAATTGCTTTTTCACCAAAAATTGATCTTAATAATTTTTCTTCAGGTCCTGATGCTGAATCACCTTTTGGTGTAACTTTACCAACTAATATGTCTCCAGCTTTTACTTCAGCACCAATATAAACAATCCCAGATTCATCTAGATTTTTTAAAGCTTCTTCATTTACATTTGGAATATCTCTAGTGATTTCTTCTTCACCTAACTTTGTATCTCTAGCCATAACTTCATATTCAACAATATGAACTGATGTAAATACATCGTCAGTAACACATCTTTCTGAAATTAAAATAGAATCTTCAAAATTGTAACCTTGCCAAGGCATAAATGCTACTGTCACATTTTTTCCAAGTGCTAATTCACCTAGCTTAGTAGATGGTCCATCAGCAATAATATCACCTGATTTAACTTTATCACCTACTCTAACAAGTGGTTTTTGGTTAATACATGTGTTTTGGTTTGATCTTTTAAATTTTTGTAGGTTATAAATATCTACACCTGATTTTGAGAAATCTGTTTCTTCAGTTGCTTTAATTACAATTCTTTTTCCATCAATTTTATCAACTGTACCATCACGATTAGCAACAATAGTAACACCTGAGTCAAGAGCTACATCACTTTCAATACCAGTACCAACTAATGGAGATTCTGGTTTTAAAAGAGGGACTGCTTGTCTCATCATGTTAGATCCCATAAGGGCTCTGTTCGCATCATCGTTTTCTAAGAAAGGAATTAAAGATGCCGCTACAGAAACCAACTGTTTAGGTGAAACATCAATGTAATCAATTTTTTCAGGTTTTGATAAAACGAAGTTTAAGTTTTCTCTGCAAGGAACAAGTTCTTCTAAAATTTTTCCATTTTTATCAAGTTTAGCGTTAGCTTGTGCGATTGTGTATTTTGTCTCTTCCATCGCTGATAGATACTCAACTTTATCTTGAACTACACCATTCTGTACTTTTTTATATGGGCTTTCAATAAAACCATATTTATTAATCTTAGCATAAGTAGATAAACTATTAATCAAACCAATATTTGGTCCTTCAGGTGTTTCAATTGGACAAATTCTTCCATAGTGAGTTGGGTGAACATCACGAACATCAAATCCAGCTCTTTCTCTTGTTAGACCACCTGGTCCTAAAGCTGAAACTCTTCTTTTGTGTGTAATTTCAGATAGTGGATTTGTTTGATCCATAAATTGTGAAAGTTGTGAACTTACAAAAAAATCTTTAAGGGAAACTGTTAAAGGTTTTGCATTAATTAAATCTTGTGGCATTGCTGATTCAATATCAAGAGTTGTCATTTTTTCTTTAATAGCTCTTTCCATTCTGTAAACACCAATACGTGCTTGATTTTCAACAAGTTCACCAACAGATCTTACTCTTCTGTTACCTAAATGATCAATATCATCAACCTCATCTTTACCATCTCTTAAATCTAACATTTTGTGAACAATGGCAATTATGTCATCATTTCTTAAAATTGTAATTTTATCAGAACATTCAAGACTCAATCTTGAATTCATTTTAACTCTACCCACATCCGAAAGGTCATACCTATCCGAACTAAAGAATAAGTTATTGAATATTTGTGTAGCAATCTCAACTGTTGGTGGTTCGCCCGGTCTTAAAACTTTATAAATTTCAGTAATCGCATCATTTTTAGAATTATTTTTATCATTTAAAATTGTTGATAATAAATAAGGACCTTTATTGATAGAATTTGTAATAGAAATCTCAATTGAGTTTATGCTAGCTTCTAAAATTTGTTTAATAATAGTGTCATTTAGCTCAGTACCAATTCCAAAGGTTCCTTCTTCTTCATCGTCGCTAACTTTAACTTCATTATGTAAATATTTTCCAATTAAAGATTCTTGAGATACTAAAATATCTTTAAGTCCATCTGTAGCTAGTTTTTTTGCACTTAAAAAATTAATTTTATCACCAAGCTTAATTACAACATTTCCAGTTTTAGCATCGGTAACTTCTTCAGAAAAATTTTTAGCTTTATAGTTTTCAGGATTAAATTTAGTCTTCCATTTACCTGTTTTTGCATCAAATGAATAAGTGTCTTTGTCGTAAAACTCATCAGCTATTTCAGGTTTAGTTAAACCTAAGGCCATCAAAAGAGTTGAAGCAAATATTTTTTTCTTTCTATCTATCTTGAAATATAAGAAATCTTTAACATCGTATTCTAAATCTAACCAAGATCCTCTGTTAGGAATAACTCTACAATTAAATAATAATTTACCACTTGCATGTGATTTACCTTTATCATGATCAAAGAAAACTCCAGGACTTCTATGCATTTGGTTTACAACTACTCTTTGAACACCATTAGTTATAAAAGTTCCACTATCAGTCATCATAGGCACTTCACCCATGTAAACTTCTTGTTCTTTTGCAGATAAAATATCTTTAGTGTTATTTTCTTGATCTATCTCGTAGACAACTAATCGTAAAGTACATTTTAATGCTGACGTAAAAGATAATCCTCTTTGGATACATTCTTCAGTATCAAATTTTGGCTTTTCAAGTCTATAAGAAACGTACTCTAATGTTGCTTTATCATTTAGATCCTCTATTGGAAAAATACTTTTAAAAACCCTATCAAATCCTTTTGATAAATCTCCTGCTTCACTATCAAAGTCTGTAAGCTGTTTGTATGAATTTTTTTGAACTTCAATTAAATTTGGAATAGATAAAGTTTCTACAAGCTTTCCAAAGCTTTTTCTTACATTTTTCTTCTGAGTAAAAGATAATTGCATTTAATACTAATCGCTGGTTAATAAATTAACCAGTTTATAAAATCTTTCTAATTAATTTATTTAAGTTCTACTTTTGCGCCTGCTGCTTCTAACTTAGCTTTAAGTTCTTCAGCATCTTTTTTATTAACACCAGATTTAACTTCTTTTGGAGCACCTTCAACTAAATCTTTTGCTTCTTTAAGACCTAAAGATGTTGCTGCTCCTGTCTCTTATACACATCTCCGAGCCCACGAGACAAGAGG
>CALCPL010000166.1 GCA_937897125.1 uncultured Candidatus Pelagibacter sp.
GATTGCCTCTTGTCTCGTGGGCTCGGAGATGTGTATAAGAGACAGATATTGGATGCTGCAATGAATGATCTTATGAGACCAGCATTATACGGTGCAAATCATCAAACTATACCTGTGGTAAAAAGTAATAACATTTCAAAAAAAACTTATGAATTTGTTGGACCAATTTGTGAAAGTACTGACAAATTTACAACTATAAAAGGTTTTCAGAAATTAAAAGAAAAAGATCTCGTGGTAATGTGTGATGTTGGGGCTTATGGAATGTCACTAAGCTCAAATTATAACTTAAGACCAAAACCGCCAGAATTAATAATTAAAGGGTCTAAGATTAATATTATTAAAAAAAGACAAAAACTAAAAGATTTGATTTAGTTTTTGATTAATATGATAAGAAATTTTTTATTTTCATTATTTTTTTTCTCAGGTATAGTTTTTATTTCCCTAATCTTCTTACCAGCAATTTTACTACCAAAAAAAATAGTTTTATTTGGTGGAAAAATTATGGGTTTTTGGACATCCCTATGTTTAAAAATATTTTTATCAACTAAGATAATCATTAAAGGCAAAGAAAATATAATTAATGGAAAAAAATTTTTTATAGCTGCTTCACACCAGTCAATGTTTGAAACTTTTTTTTTACAAACTATCTTTAATTCTCCTGTTTTTATTTTAAAAAAAGAATTACTAATGATTCCTATATTTGGCTGGTATTTGAAAAAAATAGGATCAATATCAATTAAAAGAAACAAAATTTCCAAAGAAAACTTAGGTTTTTTTGATGATATTTCTAAACAAGTAAATTCATCAGAAAGACCATTAATAATTTTTCCACAAGGAACAAGGCTATCTCCAGAAGATAGAACTCCTTTTAAAAAAGGATCTGGTAGAATTTATGAAGAATTAAATATTTCATGTCAGCCAATTGCAATCAATTCTGGGAATACTTGGCCAAAACATGGTCAAAAACAAATTAACACCACTCTAACAGTTTCAATTTTAAAACCTATTGAACCTGGACTAAGCAAAGAAATTTTTACAAAGGAATTGGAAAATACTATTTATACTGAACTTGATACCTTGAGCTAGCCTTTCATAGGCATTACAACAAATATACTATCAAAGTCACCTGGATCTTTAATTAATGCTGGAGATCCTGTATCATTGAAAAAAATTTCAATCTTATCTCCATCAAGTTGTGATGCTACATCAATTAAATATCTAGAATTAAAACTTATTTCTAGATCATGATCAAACTTTACGGTTAAACTTTCTTTTCCATCGCCACTATTTGTGTTGTTAACTGATAAATTTAGAACGTCTTTCGACAAATTAAATTTAACTCCATCTTTTTTATCCAATGAAACTGATGCAACTCTATCAACAGAGTCTAAAAATAATTTTAAATCTATTTCTAACTTCTTTTGATTGTTCTTGGGTATTACCTGAATATAATTTGGAAATTTTCCATCGATTAACTTAGATATTAATATGCTATTATTTAATTCAAATTTTATTTTAGATTTAATATTTGAAATTTTAACATCACCATCATAACTTTCTAGCAACGAACATAATTGAAAAATTGTTTTTTTAGGAAGTATTATTGGTTCAAAATCTACTTGCTGGTCCAATCTTATTTTTGAAATTGACATTCTATGACTATCTGTAGCTGCTGCTGTTAAAAAATTTTTATCTTCAATTTGCGTTTGATGAAAAAAAATTCCACTTAAGTAGTGTCTAGTTTCATCATTAGAAACTGAAAATTTACATTTATTTAATAATTTTAATAATTGTTTTGATTTTATTGAAAATTCATTTTGATTAAAGTTTTCATCTGTTAGTGGAAACTCAGATGCACTAATACAATTTAGATTGAAAACAGATTTTTCAGACTCAACTTGAAGCTTGCTAACGTCCGTTAAAGATAAATTAATTTTTTTTCCTGATGAAAATTTTCTTATGATGTCATACATGATAGATGACGTAGTGGTCGTGTTTCCTTCTTCTATAACTTCAACATTGTTAATTTGATGAATAAATATTAAATCTAAATCTGTTGCAGTAATTGTTAGATTCGAATTGCTAGCATTTAATAAAACATTTGACAGAATAGGAAGTGTGCTTCTTTTTTCAATTACGCCTTGGCAATAATTAAGTGCTTGTTGCAGATCTTGTTGATTAACGTTAAATTTCATTTTCTTTATTATACAATATCTGATTTTTTAGATTATTAATATTGTTTGTCATTTCTGGATCTTTTTCCTTCAATTTTTCAATGGTTTTAACCGAATGAATGATTGTTGTATGATCTCTATTAGAAAATTCTCTTCCAATCTCAGGCAATGACTTGGATGTCAAAATTTTTGTTAAATATATTGCTGTTTGTCTTGGTCTTACAAGATATCTAGATCTTCTTGAAGAAAGCATCTCACTTTTACTAATTTTAAAGAACTTACATACAGTCGATTGTATTAAATCTATTGTTACCTTGTTTTCTCCAATATTTAATAAATCTTTTAAAACTACTTTCACTTCTGATAAATTTGGAACTTTGTTGTAAATTCTTGAAAAAGAAACAACTCTATTGATTGCTCCTACTAGCTCTCTAATACTTGTGGTTATTTCTGTGCTTATAAATTTTTGTATTTCTTCTGAAATATTTACTTGATTTGAATAAAAAATGTTTAGTTCCTCTGTTTTTTGCTTAACAATTTTACTTCTAAGTTCATAGTCTGGTTTTTGTATATCAACTACAAGGCCTCCAGCAAATCTTGATTTAATTCTATCTTGGATTCTTGATAATTTGTTTGGAGCTCTGTCGGCAGAGATGATCACTTGTGACCCTTTATCTAATAATGCATTAAATGTATGAAAAAACTCTTCTTGCATTGCTTCTTTACCATTCATGAATTGAATGTCGTCTATTAACAATATGTCAGTGTTTCTAAAGTACTCTTTAAATTTTACCATATCATTAGATTTAATTGATTTTACAAACTGATACATAAATCTCTCAGCAGAAATAAACATAACTTTGTTTTTTTCTTTTAATGAAAGACCAATTGAATTTAATAAATGTGTTTTTCCCATTCCAACACCCCCATAAATATAAAGCGGATTATAATGAGAAATATTTTCTGAAACTTTCATAGATGCTTCATAGGCTAGTTTATTACTTGTTCCTGTTATAAAATTATCAAATCTTTTATTCGGGTCTATTCTGTTGTATTGCAAATATGTATCTTTAATGAAGGATACATTTTCATTGTTTTCATTTTTAGTAATATTATTTTCTATTTCATTTTCAGAATTTTTTTCAATAATCTTAAACTCTATTCTCGTTAAATCTTTCTTATAAGTTTTTACTATTTGCAAAATTTGATCTAAATATCTTGAGGTAATCCAATCTCGGATAAATCTAGTAGAAACTGAAAGTAAGACATAGCTATTCATCTCTTCAACAAAGTCTATCTTTCTAAGCCAGCTTTCATATATATCACTGCCAAGTTTGTTTTTCATATCCTTTTGAATTACAGCCCAGTCTAGAGCTTCAGAAGATATGCTTTTTAAATTTGGTGTTGTGTTATTACTCGTCATAAAAATTTGTAGGAATAAAGTCAGTTAAATGCAAAATAATTTTTTTGCAATAAATAATTTTATAAAAGCAAAATTAAACAAAATCTATATTTGCAATAAATAATTTACTAAAAGTAAAAATAAATAAAATCTGTAGGTGAATCATTCCTAACGGGAATAATTATTTTTTAGATGCTGCTATAATATTACAATAACGAAGTGGTCTGTTTTCGCTCTTAGAAATTATTTTTGCCACAGTGTTATTTAATTGAACAATTAATTTAACCATTAAGTTTTACAAATTTAAAATCTATGAGTGTATGATTTATAAATTATGTTTCTTATTATTTTACTAAATCTATATGTGGTTAATCTAGAAATAGAATTTGTTATATGATGTGAATACTATTAGTTGAAATTTAAAATCTCTCTATATAATCAATTATAGAGCTGAAATTTTCTTTGTTATTCTTGAAATATTTCTTGAAGCATTTGCTTTCTTTATAATTCCAGTTTTTGCAACTTTCATTAATTCAGAGTTCAACTTTGGCAAGAATTTTAGAGCTTCATCTTTTTTCTTTTCTTCAAGAAGAAGGTTCATTTTTTTTATAGCATTTCTATACTTGCTCTTACGAGCCTTATTAACTAGTGTTTGCGTAGCAATTTTTCTAATTCTTTTAATTGCTGATTTTGTGTTTGCCATAAGCGCAGTGGTATAGCTTGAGAATTTATACTGGTCAATAGAATAATTCCCTATTTTTGGCAAGTATTACAAAAGAAAGTTGATCTATTAGATATAAATATTTTCTGAATTTTCCCATTACATTTATTTCTTAGACAGCTTAGGTTTTCTCTTTGATAAACTCTAAATTCTTTTTGGAAGTTTCCACTTTTTCCAGTGATGTTTTTAAAATCTCTAATACTTGATCCTCCTTTTTTAATGGCCCTATTAAGTATACTTTTTGAATAAGTAATAATTTTTTTGCAATCTTGCTTGGTTAACTTTGATGCGTAGGTAGTTGGATTAATTTTGCATAAAAATAAAATTTCACTAGCATAAATATTTCCAATTCCTGATACAAATTTTTGATCTAATAAGAAACTTTTTATATCCTTCTTTTTATTTATGAAGTAACCAATTAAATATTCTATGTTGAAAGTTTTAAAAAAAGGTTCTGGTCCTAAGTGACTAAATCTTTTTTCAAGTTCTTTCTTATTTTCTATAAATTTAAAAAAACCAAATCTTCTAGGGTCATTGTATACAATTCTTAAACCTTCAAAATGAATTTCTACATGGTTATGTTTCTTTGGGAGGCTTGGTGAGTTATAAAAACTAGTATTGGTAAACTTACTAATGTTATTTTTTTTTATTAAATGAACAGTTCCAGACATCCCCAAATGAATTAAACAAAAAGATTCATCAGAAAAATTCAAGATCAAATACTTTGAAAATCTAGTTACTTTTTTAATAATTTTATTTTTTAATAATTCTTCAAATTTTAGAGGAATTTTAAACCTTAAGTTTCTATTCGTAATTATTATTTTTTTGATTTTTTTATGCTCTATTTTTTTAGATAACGATTGTTTGACTATTTCTACTTCTGGTAATTCTGGCATTTGAGACTATATTATCAATAAATAATAAATTTAATATGCAACAATACCTCCAAAATAAAAAAGGCCTTGTCCAAAGTGTCTTTGATAATGTCTATGACAAATATGATTTAATGAACGACTTTATGTCATTAGGAGTTCATAGGGTTTGGAAAAAAGATCTATTAAGCTGGATGAACCCTTCAAATAATAAAACTTTAATTGATGTTGCCTGTGGTACTGGAGATCTTGGTAAACTTTTTTTAGATGCAACTGATAAAAATGGAGAAATATTTTGTGTTGATCCAAATAAAGGAATGATTGGTAAAGGCAAAGAAAAGCTAAGTACTTATAAAAATATTAATTGGATAATTGCTCCAGCTGAAAAATTGCCCATTAAAGATAATTCTTGTGATTACTACACAATTAGTTTTGGGCTACGAAATACTAAAGACCTAAACAAAGCTCTATCAGAAGCTTATAGAGTTTTAAAACCAGGAGGTCGTTATTTATGTTTAGAATTTTCTAAAATTCAAAACTCTAATTTGGACTTTATATATAAAAATTATTCAAAACTTATTCCTTTGGTTGGAAAAGCTATTGTTGGACAAAAAGAACCTTATGAATATCTAATTAAAAGTATTGAAGAATTTATTAATCAAGAAGAGTTAATAGCTGTCTCTTATACACATCTCCGAGCCCACGAGACAAGAGGCAATCTCG
>CALCPL010000167.1 GCA_937897125.1 uncultured Candidatus Pelagibacter sp.
GCTCGGAGATGTGTATAAGAGACAGTTCCATAATTATCAAATTTGCTAACTTCAAAATAAACATGGTTGTTTGACTCGTAGGCAAAATCTTTTTCTATTAAAGATGATATCATTTCAATCATGAGATCAATATGATCTGTAGCTTTTGGTTGTTGTGATGGATTATCTAAATTTAAATAATTACAATCTTCATTAAAATCTTTAATAACATTTTTTGTTAATTCAGATATTGAAATATTTTTCTCTTTTGCTGATTTAATTATTTTATCATCAACATCAGTAATATTTCTTATATAATTTATTTTGTCATGGCCATATTTTGATTTTAAAACTTTGTACAAAATATCAAAAATAACAAGAGGTCTTGCGTTACCAATGTGTGGGTTATCATAAACGGTTGGACCACAAACATACATACCAATATTTTCTTTATCTAATGGAACAAATTTTTCTTTTTTATTACTTAGATTGTTTGTTAAAAAAATATCCTTATTCATTACCTTAGAATTATACTTTAATTATAGATTTGTGAATCTATTAGATTAGTTGGGAATCTTGCAAACTGGAATTGGCTCCATTTTATGCAAGTTTATATTTCTTATTTTTTCGTATTTTTCACGATTTATTGAATTTACATTATTCATTGCTTCTTCTAATTCTTCGTATCTAAGACCTAACTGACCTTCATCAGTTCTGCCATCATCCCATAATCCATCAGTTGGAGCAGCATCAATTATCTCTTGAAGAATATTGATGGATTTACCTATTTCCCATACTTCTGATTTGTTGCAATCTGCAATCGGGGAAATATCTACCCCACCATCACCATACTTCGTATAAAACCCTACTCCAAAATCCTCAACTTTATTTCCAGTACCGACTACAATACCTTTGTTTGCAGCAGCTACTTGATAAAGAGTGGTCATTCTAATTCTTGCTCTAGAATTAGCCATGCCATGTTCACTATCAAAATTGGATAGCGTACCCTCAAATGTTTCAAATAATTTATCTAAATTTAGTGTGTGTGCTTCAACATTATCAAAATTTTTAACAAGCCATTCTTGGTGTTTTAAGCTTAAGTCATGTTGTGATGATTTTTGTTTAATAGGCATTGATAAAACAATTGTTTTTATACCCGTCATTGCACTCAATGTACTTGATACAGAAGAATCTATTCCTCCAGAAATTCCAATGATTAAAGATTGAGCCTTGCTTGGCATCTTTTCTACATAATCTTTAATCCAATTGCTTATAAATTGTGCTTTTTCTAATGGTTTCATTATTTAAAATTTAAACGAAATTGTATTTAATACAATGCTTTAAGATGCCGCTTTAATATTTTTTTTAGAATAAGCAGCATTTTTTTTAATCTCATCGGAAATTAAAAAAGCTAACTCTAATGCTTGGTTAGCGTTAAGTCTTGGATCACAATGAGTGTGATAACGGCTAGATAAATCTTGGTCAGATATTTTCTGAGCACCACCAGTGCATTCTGTAACGTCTTGTCCAGTCATTTCAATATGTAATCCACCTGCATAACTTCCTTCACTTTGATGACATTCAAAAACATTTTTTACTTCTTTGACTACACTATTAAATGGTCTTGTTTTATATCCAGTTGTAGCCTTAATTGTATTTCCATGACAAGGGTCACATGACCATATTACATTTAAACCTTCTTTTTTAATTGCTCTAATTAATTTTGGTAAAAATTTAGAAACATTTTCATGACCAAATCTAGAAATTAAAGTTATTTTACCTTTTTCATTTTTTGGATTAATTTTATTACAAAGATTTATTAAGTCTTCAGCTTTTAATGTTGGTCCACATTTAATTCCAATTGGGTTTTCAACTCCTCTACAAAACTCAACATGTCCACCATCTAGTTGTCTAGTTCTATCACCTATCCAAACAAAGTGAGCTGAAGTATCGTGATATTCACCTGTTGTTGAATCTACTCTTGTCATTGCTTGTTCAAAAGGAAGTAATAAGGCTTCATGTGAAGTCCAAAAGTTTACTGTTTTTAATCTTCTATTAAAGTCTGAATTAATTCCACATGCATCCATAAATGCTAGTGCATCTGCTATTCTGTCCTCTAAATCTTTAAATTTTTTAGCAGCTGGAGAGTTCTTAATAAAACCCAAGTTCCAGGTATGTACTTTTTTAAGATCAGCAAAACCTCCATGAGAAAATGCTCTTATAAGATTTAGGGTTGATGCAGACTGAGAATATGCCTTAAAAAGTCTTTTAGGGTCTGGAACTCTTGATTTTTCATTAAATTCCATTCCATTAATATTGTCTCCAAGGTAGCTAGGAAGTTCAACGCCATCAATATTTTCAACAGGAGAGCTTCTTGGTTTCGAAAACTGTCCAGCAATTCTTCCAAGCTTAATAACTGGTAATGATGCAGAATAAGTAAGCACAAGTGACATTTGAAGTATTAGCTTAAATGTGTCTCTAATATTGTCAGGATGAAATTCTGCAAAACTTTCTGCACAATCTCCACCTTGTAATAAAAAAGCTTTTCCATCAACAACATCTGCAAGTTGCTCTTTTAAATGTCTTGTCTCACCAGCAAAAACTAATGGGGGAAAATTTTTAATTTTACTTAAAACATCGTCCAAATCTTTTTGATCAGGATATTCCGGGATGTGTTTTACAGGATAATTTCTCCAGCTATTTATTTTCCAATTTTTCATATTCAACCTAGGGGTGTTGTAGCAGAGTTTAATTATTATTCAACTGTGACTGATTTTGCTAAATTTCTAGGTTTATCGATGTCATAACCTTTTTTAAGAGCTGAATAATAAGCTAATTTTTGTAATGGAACGGTTAATAAAAAAGGTAATAAGTCGTCATTAGCACTTTCAACTAATATTGTTTCCCAAATATTTTCTGAAAAAACTTCATCTTTACTTTTATTAGTAATCAATAAAACTTTGGCACCTCTTGCTATTACTTCCTGCATATTGGAAATTGTTTTTTTATAATAATTATCTCTTGGTGCTAAGACAACAACTGGCATTCCATCTTCAATTAAAGCTAAAGGACCATGTTTCATTTCACCTGCAGGGTACCCTTCTGCATGCACATAAGCTAATTCTTTTAACTTTAATGCTCCTTCTAATGCAATTGGGTAAGAAAAACCTCTCCCTAAAAACATCGAACCTTTTGCATCAGTAAATGAACTAGAAACTGTTTGAATTTTACTCTCTGTAAGTAAAGTTTGCTCAACCAACTTGGGTAATACTTTTAAATCTTTAATTTTGTTTAAATATAAATCTTTATCTAAGTCTTTTCTTAAAATACCTAATTTTAATACCAAAATATAAAGAACTAACATTTGACCCATAAAAGCTTTTGTAGAAGCTACTCCAATTTCTGGTCCACAATGAATTGGTAAAACAAAGTTAGAATCTCTTGCAATCGAACTTTCTATAACATTAACCACACTACAAGTTTTCATGTTATTTTTATTACATAAATCTAACGCCGCATAAGTGTCTGCCGTTTCACCAGACTGCGAAACAAAAATATATAGATTATCATTTTTAAATCTATTTTTTCGGTATCTGAACTCAGATGCAACATCAATTGCTACATCAAGTGTAGTATTTTCTTCAAACCAATATTTTGCTGTCTCTTATACACATCTCCGAGCCCACGAGACAAGA
>CALCPL010000168.1 GCA_937897125.1 uncultured Candidatus Pelagibacter sp.
CGTCGGCAGCGTCAGATGTGTATAAGAGACAGGTTCTGCAAGATACACCGATAGGAATTTCAGTAGTTTTGTCACTCACATTAATGTTCTCAGTGTACACAAAGTCTTTTGCATACTTTGCATCACAACCTAAACCAATTGATAAAATACTTTTTGATTGACCAAATCTTCCCACACCTTTTTCAACTGTTCTTGCAATACATACATATTTTTCACCATTAGTCATTTTACTAACAGCTGCCTGAATTACACCTGGTCTTGTGAATGCTGAATAAACATTCCATCTAGGACATGCACCACCATATCTTGGTATATCAATTCCTGATAATGAAAATCTTTTTGAAATATTTCCAGCCATATCAACTCTTAACATATGAAAAGGAATTCCAGGTAATTTTGGATCTTGTAAGCATGTTACACGGTGAGCAACTTGCTCAAAAGAAGTTGCAAATGTATTCTGTAATAGCTCTAAATCATATTTTAATTTTTTACATTCAGTATGAAAAGGTTTGTAGGGCATTAAAATTGCTGCACCACAATAATTTAATAAAGCAACCTTAGTTAATTTTTTTGATTCTTCTGAGGGAAAAGGAAATTTTGATAGATAATTATCAATATCTTTCATTGCACCTTCTTGTGCTATCTGAGCTGCTGCATGAAGTTTCTTTGTTTCCAATGAACTATAATCACTTAATAGAAGTTCTTTTTTATTTTTATTATAAATTTTAGAAAAAGGCTTTCCCTCTTCTGGTAAAATGTCTTTAACTATAATTGAATATTCTTTATTCAAATACTCACATAACGCAATATATCGAGTTCTGTTATTTTTTTGAATTTTATCAAAAACTTTATTTGCAAACTCTTCTAATTTTGGAAAATAGTTTTTATGTTGTTGAAGAAAGTCAGATATTACCTCACCAGGAAAAGAATTTTTTCTATTATCAACTATCTTACCTGATATTTTTTCTATTTTATTGATTAGTTCATGATCTTTTTTTTTAAGAATATCTCCTAATCTAACAAGGGCTCTACCGATCTTAGGATTTGTTCCAACAAGGTCTTTAACTTCAGGACCAAGAATATCTAAGTCTTCAAACAATTTATCATCTAGAATTTCTGAAATTGTATTTTCTAAGTTAACATCGGATTTTGATGTTAAGTCTGAGAGTTGGATATTTAATTTTTCACAAACCTTAAGTAATAAATCTCCATCTATTTTTCTTTTTCCACTTTCAATTAAGTTTAAATAACTTGGAGAAATACCCAGATCTTCTGAAAGTTTGTTAGCTTGTAGTCCTAACTGTCTTCTAAAAGCCTTTATTTTAGGACCAATTTTTAAATCAATTTGACTCATAAGCTCTATTTGTAAATTTTGTAAATTTAAATTTACAATAAGTTTCTTTGTTTTACAAGGTTTTTAACGATTTAATTAGATTTTGTAAACTTTGTAAATTATAAAGTTTACATGAACGATAAAAACATAAATAAAAACCAAGAAAATCAAAGAGAAATTAACGAAAACAACAATCAGAATCAATTCAGTCAATCAGGTATATACCTAAGAGATGATCATTGTGATTGGGGTTCTAGTGGGATGAATGAATTCACTCAAGAATTTAGTGAAAAAAAATAAGTCCTCTTACCGTTAATTTATACACGATTTAATTTTCTTAATACATAATCTAGAAAGACCTACCTATGAGCTCAGAAGCTAAAGTTTCATACGATTTAAAAAGATTTTCAGGAATCAAAAAAGACTACACTTTAGAAGAAGTAGAACGATTAAGAGGTTCTATCAAAATTGAATATTCGATGTGTAAGCATCAATCTAAAAAATTATGGGATCTGTTAAATTCAGAAAATTATATTAATACATTGGGTTCACTCTCTGGGAATCACGCTATTCAACACGCTAAAGCTGGATTAAAAGCAATTTATTTAAGTGGATGGCAAGTAGCAGCTGATGCAAACACTGCTGGAGAAATGTATCCTGATCAATCTTTATACCCATATGATAGTGCACCAAAATTAGTTGAGTCGATGAACAATGCTTTAATAAGAGCAGATCAAATCCAGCATATGGAATTACATGATGGCGATATGAAATCAAAAGATAGAACAGATTATATGCTACCAATTATTGCAGATGGTGAAGCAGGATTTGGTGGTCCATTAAATGTTTTTGAGTTAACAAAAAAATTTATTAAAGCAGGAGCTGCTGGAGTTCACTTTGAAGATCAATTAGCTAGTGAAAAAAAATGTGGGCACATGGGTGGAAAAGTTTTAGTTCCAACTGGTACGATGATTAAAAATTTAAAAGCTGCAAGACTTGCTGCAGATATTGCAGATGTACCTTTGATAATTTTAGCAAGAACTGATGCTAATGCTGCAAAATTAATTACAAATGATTTCGATGAAAATGATAAACCATTCTTGACAGGAGAAAGATCTCCTGAAGGTTTTTATTATGTTAAACATGGAATCGAGCAGGCTATCTCAAGAGGTTTAGCTTATGCACCTTATTCAGATTTAATCTGGTGTGAAACTGCAACGCCAAATCTTGAGGAAGCAAAAAAGTTTGCAGATGCAATTCATGAAAAGTTTCCTGGTAAATTATTAGCTTACAACTGTTCTCCCTCGTTCAATTGGAAGAAGCATTTATCAGATGCTGAGATTGCAACATTTCAACAAAAAATTAGTGAGATGGGTTATAAATTTCAATTTATTACACTTGCTGGATTTCACACTCAAAATATTGCAATTTTTGAACTTGCAGAAAAATATAAAACAGAAGGAATGACTGCTTATTCTAAAATCCAAGAGCTTGAGTTCGCTAGAGAGAAGGATGGTTACACAAGTGTTAAACACCAAAGAGAAGTTGGAACGTCCTACTTTGATGCGGTTTCAAACACTATAAGTAGTGGAAAAAGCTCTACAACAGCCATGGCAGGCTCTACAGAATCTGAACAGTTTTAATTAGTCTTTACTTAAACTTTAAATATGTTCTAATATTTAAATGATCTTAAGTGGAATACTTTTAATCATTTTCTATATTTCTCATCGATATATTGTTGCTTGGATTATCTATTATAATAATAGTGATAAAAGATTTGGTAATTCTATTTGGCGTTGGACTTATGATTATAAAGTCGTTGGAGAAAGAGATATTTCAGATCTTGATGATAAGCCCTTTGTAAGAAAAAGAAGGATTAGAAATCGGACCATTACCTTAATGTATTGTAATTTTTTTGCTGGTTTTGTTATCTCCTTGTCCTTTGTAAGTAATTTACTTATCCTGATATTGTCTTAATTAACCCTTGTAAACTGCGTCAATAAATGCGATTGATAATCATTCGCAATGTTAATAATAAGCATTCTAAACTAATCAAGGGTAAAGAAATAAAGGAAAAATGAAAAAAATCATACTTATTATATTAACCCTGAGTTTTTTTAAAAGCATGGCTTTAGCTAATGAAGTTAATGTTTTTAGTGCAAGACATTACGATTCAGATATCCAGCTTTACAATAAATTTACATCTCAAACTGGGATCAAAGTTAATGTCATATCTGGTAAAGATAAATCTCTTCAAAAAAGAATTATAGAAGAGGGAAAAAATTCCAAAGCTGATCTTTATATTACAGCTGATGCTGGGAAGTTAGGAC
>CALCPL010000169.1 GCA_937897125.1 uncultured Candidatus Pelagibacter sp.
CGACCTTTAATTGCAAAACGTCAAATTGCTGCTGCTAAAAAATTTGGGGCTTATGCTGTTTCACATGGATCAACTGGAAAAGGAAATGACCAAGTAAGATTTGAATTGGGTTACCATTACTTTGGTCCAAAAGTTAAAATTATTGCACCATGGAGAATTTGGAAATTAAACTCTAGAACAGATCTAATTAAATATGCTAAAAAAAATAGTATTCCTATTCCTACAGATAAGAAAGGTGCTCCACCTTTTTCTATAGATGACAATTTATATCATACATCAACTGAAGGTAAGGTTTTAGAAAACCCAAAAAATTCAGCTCCTGAGTTTCTTTTTCAAAGAACAGTGTCACCTGAAAAAGCACCTAACAAAGCTTCATTTGTAACTATAGGATTTAAAAATGGAGATCCAATAATGGTAAATGGTAAAAAATTAACTCCAGGAAACTTATTAGAAAAGCTTAATGATGTTGCTGGTAAAAATGGAATTGGCAGAGTTGATTTAGTTGAAAATAGATTTATTGGAATTAAATCAAGAGGAGTTTATGAAACACCTGGTGGAACACTATTAATGTCAGCACATAGAGCAATTGAATCTGTTACTTTAGATAAAGAAACTATGCATAAAAAAGATGAGATTATGCCTAAATATGCTGAACTTATTTACAATGGTTATTGGTACTCAAAAGCAAGATTTAAACTTCAAAAAATTGTCGACCTTAAAAAGAATAAAGTTAATGGCTCTGTTAAGCTTAAATTATACAAAGGTAATATCACCATAATGTCTAGACAGACAAAAAGTAATGCTTACTCAATGAAAAAAGTTTCTTTTGAAGAAAATAAAACCTTTAATAAATCAAACGTAGAAAGATTTATTAACTTTCATAAACAAAAGCTTCGTTCATAAATTAATGAAAATAAAAGTATTTGCTGACACAATTTGTGGGTGGTGTTTTATTGGTCAGACAAGATTAAATAAAGCTTTAAAGGCCTTTCCTGAAACTAAGTTTGAGATAGAGCATGTTCCATTTCAACTAAATACCGACATGCCTAAAGAAGGAATTGAAAGAAGCAAGTACTTAGAAATAAAGTTTGGTGGAAAAGAATTTGCTCAACCAATGTACGATCAAATGACTAATGAAGCTAAAAAGGAAGATCTTAATTTTAATCTAGATAAGATAAAGAAAACACCCAATACAGTATTTTCTCACCTATTAATTAAATTAGCTGAACAATCTAATGTGCACAACGAAATTAAAGAAAAAATATATCAATCATATTTTATTGAAGGTCTTGATATTGGAGATAAAGAAATCTTAATTAATATTGGAAAAGAATTTAATATTAATGCAGATGTAATTAATAATTTTTTTAATTTAAAAAATATTGAGGAAGTTAATTCATATATTTCAGTTGCAAGAGAAAAAGAAATTAATGGAGTGCCTTTCTTTGAAATAGGAATAGATTTTATTTCAGGCGCCCAAAGCTCTGCAAATTTGGAAAGTGCAATAAAGTCCAATTTAAGCTAAAAATTAAAGGACACTTTATCCTTTGCCTTTAACGTATAAATATCTATTCTGGTTATATGGAAGCACTAAAAAATTGGATGATAGATGCAGCAAATATTTTATTTGATGACAGTAAAAACGACCTAAGATCTTTGCCAAGATCTGTGAGATTACAAATTTTATTAGTTCTAAGCTTCGTTTGGACAAC
>CALCPL010000170.1 GCA_937897125.1 uncultured Candidatus Pelagibacter sp.
ACTTTAAAACTCAAAAAAAAAAGAAACAAATAGCAATAATTGCTAAAGATACGAGGCTATCAGGATATAGTTTAGAACCTGCATTAGTATCAGGACTTACATCGGCTGGTATGCACGTTTATACATTAGGACCACTTCCAACTAATGGTTTAGCAATGTTAACAAAGAGCATGAAAGCTAACATGGGAATTATGATTACGGCATCCCATAACCCATATTATGACAATGGATTAAAGTTATTTGGACCCGATGGGTTAAAACTATCAAATAAGATTGAAAAAAAAATTGAAACTTTAATTGATGAAAAAATTGAAAAGTCTTTATCAAAACCAAAAAAATTGGGTCGTGTAAAAAGGTTAGAAACTGCAAATAAAGATTATATAAAAATTTTAAAAAGTAATTTACCAAAAGATTTTAACCTAAGAGGTTTAAGAATAGTGATTGATTGTGCGAATGGGGCTGGATACAAGGCTGGTCCTGAATTGTTAAAATCTTTAGGCGCTAAAGTATTTTCAATTGGAATAAATCCTAATGGTCTTAATATTAATAAAAATTGTGGCTCTACTTTTCCAAATAAAATTAGGTTAGCAGTAAAAAAATATAAAGCACACATAGGAATTTCTCTTGATGGAGATGCTGATAGAATTATTATGTGTGATGAAAAAGGCATTATAATTGATGGAGATCAAATAATTGCTGCAATAGCAATTAGATGGAAAAGAAAAAAAATGTTAAGAGGAGGAGTAGTTGGCACCTTAATGTCTAACTATGGATTAGAAAAATTTTTTAAACTACATAATATAAAATTCTTAAGA
Organism: uncultured Candidatus Pelagibacter sp.; assembly: GCA_937897125.1. The sequence goes on from CALCPL010000170.1 coordinate 816, forward strand.
TCAAATGTAGGAGACCGTTTTGTAAAAGAGAAAATGCAAAAAAATAATTTTAATTTAGGTGGTGAACAATCTGGGCATATTATCTTAGGTAAATTTGCAACTACTGGAGATGGCTTACTAGTTGCTTTAGAAGTTTTATTTTCATTAAGAAAAGGAAAAAAAGCTAGTAGTTTTTTTAATACCTTTAAGAAAACACCACAAATATTGGAAAATATTAATGTTAAAGACAGAAGTATAATTAAAAATATCAATATTAAGAATTCTATAAAATTAGCAGAAAAATTAATTAAAGGACAAGGTAGAATATTAGTTAGAAGCTCAGGAACTGAATCTAAAATCAGAGTAATGGGAGAGAGTGATAATAGTAGATTGCTTCAAAAATGTTTGAAAATTGTATTAAAAAAAATTAAATAAATTGAAACCAAAATCTAAAATATTAGTTATTGCTGGATCAGATTCATCTGGTGGTGCTGGTATTCAAGCTGATATTAAAACTATCACTGCTTTAGGTTCGTATGCAATGACAGCAATAACAGCTGTCACAATCCAAAATACAACAGGTGTGAAATCAATAGTACCAATTGATCCAAAAGAAATTTCAAATCAAATAGAATTTACCTCAAAAGATATTAAACCTGATGCTGTAAAAATTGGAATGTTGCACTCTACAAAAGTAATAAAATCAGTAATTCATTCATTAAATCTTATTAAAGTTAAAAAGATAATTTTAGATCCTGTTATGGTTGCTAAAGGTGGTGCAAAACTTATTGATGATAAAGCAGTTCAATTATTAAAAAATGAACTAATTAAAAAAGTTAGTTTAATAACACCTAATATTCCGGAGGCTGAAATATTAACTAAAACTAAAATAAGAACAAAAGAAGATATGATTTTTGCTGCCAGTATATTAATTAAATTAGGAGCAAAAAATGTTTTTATAAAAGGTGGTCATTTAGAATCTAAAATTGTCCAAGATATTTTTGTTAATAAAAATGAAATTTTCATTATAAAAAATAAAAGAATTACAACCAGGAATACACATGGCACAGGTTGTACCCTTTCTTCTGCTATTTCTACATTCTTTTCATGTGGAAAAACCTTAAAGAGATCTTGTGAGCTTGCAACTATGTATGTACACAATTCAATAAATTCAAACCTTAAATTTGGTAAAGGTCATGGACCTATCAACCATTTAAGTTCAGTAACAGTAGAAAAAAAATTTAGATAATGAAAAATGTTGTAGTTGTTGGATCTCAATGGGGTGATGAAGGAAAAGGTAAAATAGTTGACTGGCTATCAGACCAAGCAGATGTTGTTATTCGTTTTCAAGGAGGACACAATGCTGGACACACATTAGTAATAGATGGAATAACTTATAAACTAAGACTACTTCCTTCTGGAATTGTAAGAAAAAATAAAATTTCTATTATAGGAAATGGAGTCGTTGTTGATCCTTGGGCACTATTAGAGGAAATAGAGGAAATTAAATCTAAGGGCGTTGAGGTTAATGTGGATAATTTTATAATTTCAGAATCTGCAAATCTTATTTTGCCATTTCATAGAGAGATGGATGAAATAAGAGAAGATGCTGCTGGAAAAGGAAAAATTGGAACAACAAGAAGAGGAATTGGACCAGCCTACGAAGATAAAGTGGGAAGAAGATCAATCCGTGTTATGGATTTAAGATCTGAGACTAATCTAGACCACAGGTTAGAAACAGTACTTCTTCATCATAATGCAATTAGAAAAGGGTTGGGTAAAAAAATTTTTGAAAAAGATAAACTTAAAGAAGAACTTTTAAAGATTGCCCCAGAAATATTAAAGTTTTCTCAACCTGTTTGGCTTAGAATTGATGAATTTAAAAAACAAAAAAAAAGAATATTATTTGAAGGTGCGCAAGGAATACTACTTGATGTAGATCATGGAACATACCCTTTTGTAACATCATCCAATACTGTTGCATCTGCCGCTGCCACAGGAACTGGTTGTGGTCCTAACTCCATTCATTATGTTCTTGGAATAACAAAAGCCTATACTACCAGAGTTGGTGAAGGACCTTTTCCAACTGAGTTAACAGATGATATTGGAGAATTGCTTGGTTCTAGAGGAAAAGAATTTGGTACTGTCACTAGTAGAAAAAGAAGATGTGGTTGGTTTGATGGTGTTTTGGTTAGACAAACAATTAAAATTTCAGGCATAGATGGAATAGCGTTAACTAAATTAGATGTGTTAGATGAATTAGATGAAATTAAAATGTGTGTTGAATATGAACTTGATGGAAAGAAAATGGATTATCTACCAGCTGCTGTTGAGGATCAGATAAAGATTAAACCAATTTATAAAACTTTCCCTGGCTGGAAAAGTTCTACCCAAGGAATAAAAAATATTGAAGCCTTACCAGAAAATGCCAAAAATTATATCTATGCATTAGAAGATTTTATTGGGACAAAAGTTTCAAGTATTTCAACAAGCCCTGAACGAGAAGATACAATTCTTTTAGAGAATCCTTTTGAAGTTTAGTTTACTGGAAGTAAGTTTTTAGATTTAGCAGATAGCAACATGTGTTTTTGAAGCTTTTCAAACGCTTTGTTTTCAATTTGCCTAACTCTCTCTCTGCTAATTTCGTATTTTTTGCTTAAATCTTCAAGCGTTGTAGGCTCATCATTTAATCTTCTAGAGTATAAAATCTCTCTTTCTCTTTCATTGAGAATTTTTATAGAATCTTTAAGTAAGCTTTGTCTTTGACCCATTTCTTCTTGATGTGCAAATTTAAGATCATGGTCTAGTTCTTTATCTACCAACCAGTCTTGCCATTCGTCACCATCTTCTCCAACTTGAGCATTTAAAGAAAACTCTTTACCTGAAAGTCTTCTGTTCATTGAAATCACTTCATCTTTTTTAACATCTAATTTGTTAGCAATTTCATCTACATGTTCAGGTCTTAAGTCACCTTCAGACTGAGGAGCGATTTGATTTTTAATTTTCTTTAAATTAAAAAATAATTTTTTTTGTGCAGTTGTTGTTCCTATTTTTACCAAACTCCAAGATCTTAGAATGTATTCTTGGATAGAAGCTCTAATCCACCACATTGCATAAGTTGCTAATCTAAATCCTTTCTCAGGTTCAAATTTTTTAACAGCTTGCATTAACCCTACGTTTCCCTCTGAAATCATTTCATTTACTGGAAGACCATATCCTCTATAACCCATCGCAATTTTTGCAACGAGTCTAAGGTGGCTAGTAACAAGTTTTTCTGCAGCTTTAACATTACCTGTTGCCTTCCAATTTTTTGCTAGCATATATTCTTCTTCAGCTGCCAACATAGGAAATTTTTTAATCTGCTCAAGATAAGCAGATAAACCACCTTCATTAGATAGTGCTGGAAGATTACTATTCATTGTAGCGCTCATAAGTTTTATTTATTTAGTTAACTATAGTATTATTTCAAGGTTTTATTTGTCAGTATTTCTAAGCAATACTAAAATATTTTCAAGTTCTTGTGGCAAAATTGAGGTAAAAGTCATTTCATCATTAGTTTTAGGGTGAATGAAGCCCAGTGTTTGTGCGTGCAGAAATTGTCTATCCAATTTATAAATTAGGTTTTCTAAACTAGTATCGATATTTTTAAGTTTCTTATATTTTTTTTTATATTTACCATCACCCATAATGCTGTTGCCCATATGTGTCATGTGAACTCTTATCTGATGCGTTCTTCCCGTTTCCAATCTACATTCGACCAAACTTAGTGTGGGTGTTTTATCATTTTCAAAAATCTCTATAGTTTTGTAATTAGTGATTGCTCTTTTACCTTTAGAACTACTAACCTCCATCATTTGTCTATTTTTTGAACTCCTAGTTATGAAGGTATCAATTTTCCCAGAAGAAGGTCTAAGTTTTCCCCAAATTAAGAGCTGATAAACTCTTGTAATCGTGTGCTCGCTAAATTGATGAGATAAATTTTCATGTGTTACGTTATTTTTAGCTATAACTATTAATCCAGAAGTATCTTTGTCTATTCTGTGCACAATACCAGGTCTTAACTCATCTCCAATTGTAGACAGTGAATCTTTATTATAGTGCATTAAGGCATTAACAATTGTTTCATCATAATTACCAGCACCTGGATGCATAATTATTCCAGCTGGCTTATCAATTACTAATAAATCATCATCCTCATAAACAATTTCTAATTTAAAATCATAAGGTTTTAAAGAGGCTTCTTTTGGTTCTGGAATTTGAAGATCAATTTTATCACCAGTAGATATTTTTTTTGAAGGACTGTTAACGATTACATTATTTAATTTTAATTTTTCTTTAAGAATTAAATTTTTGATTCTAGTTCTACTAATCAACTCCTCTCTTTTGTTGACGAATACATCAAGTCGAAGGTTATTCTCATCTGTTTCAACTATTAAATTAATGTTTTTTTCCATAAAATGTAATATTAATACTATATGCGCTGCTAGCTCAACTGGATAGAGCACCAGATTTCGAATCTGGGGGTTATAGGTTCGACTCCTATGTGGCGCACCACAACCAAACTAGATATCTAATACTTTGATGCCCTCCGCAATCTATCATTTATAGCTTTACCAAGACCTATATTGGGAATTTTTTCCACAGCAATTGATTTATAGCCTTCATTTTTTATATTTCTTAGACATGAGTAGAGGTTCTTTGCTGCTTCATCTAGGTTATTTTTAGTAGTTAAATAAAAATAATTTTTGAGTTTATTTTTTTTTCTCTTAATCATTATAAAAGCTTCGTCATTTTTTGGTTTTGTGACATTCATTCGTAAAGGTATACCAGGAGAATAATGCAAGCGAGATTGACCAGGTGCTATTTTTTTTTTAGGATTAATAGATATACTTATCTTAAAACCTAAAGTTTTTTGAATTTTTAAGATATCTAGACCACCCAATCTTAGTATAGATGGTCTACCTATAAGGTTAACTATTGTAGATTCTATTCCAATAGCGCATGCACCTCCGTCTAAAATATATTTAATTTTATTACCAAATTCTTCTTTAACATCTTTTGCTTTAACAGCACTTACTTTTGTTGTGATATTAGCACTGGGCGCAGCTAATGGATAATCTAACTGTTTTAGTAAATTTTTAAATATTGTGTGTTTTGGAAATCTTACTGCTAAACTTTTCTTATTATTGGTAACATATTTAGAAATCTTAGAATCTTTCCTTAATTGTAATACGTATGTTATTGGGCCAGGAGAGAATTTTTTATAAAGTTTAGTAAAATTATCATTTATTAGGCAATCTTTTTTAAGAGAATCGATATCGTGATAATGTACGATTAAAGGGTTGTTTTTTGGTCTTTTTTTTAAATTAAAAATCTTTTTTACTGCTGAATTCTTGTATGCATTAGCTGCTAGACCATAAACAGTTTCAGTAGGTACGCCAATACAGTAATTTTTATTAAGGTATTTTTTTGCTTTTTTGATATTTGATTGATTGGATTTCATGTATTAATAATTATTATTATATGAAAGATAAAAATTTACCACCTGATAATAACACACAGTCTCTTGAGGAGCTAACAAAAGAAGCAAATAATATTATTGAATCTTTAGAGTCAGAAAAAGACTTACAGAATTCAATTGATTCATACCAGCAGTTATTAAAATTAAATAATACTATTGAAAAAAAATTCTATAAAACTTCAAAAATGATCAATGAAGAAACAAAAAAAAAAATTAACAATATAAGTTCAAAAAAAAATGCAAAATAAACTTGCTAGAATAGCAAAAGATACAAACTTATTTTTAAAGCGATTTATTAAAGGACAAAAAAGAACAGAATTAGTTGCAGCTATGGAGTATGGCTTATTTCCAGGTGGAAAAAAAATTAGATCAAAAATTTTAATTGATATAGGAGCTATATTTAAAATTAATTATAAAACATTAATTTCTATTGGTGCTGCAGTTGAGTGCATTCACGCTTATTCATTAATACATGATGATTTACCTTGTATGGATGATGATAAAATACGAAGAGGAAAAATTTCTACACACATTAAATTTGGAGAATCAACAGCGGTACTTGCGGGAAACTCACTTTTAACAATGGCTTTTGAAATCTTGGTTAGTTCGAACTTAAAGATAAATGAAAAAATAAAAGTAGATCTAGTAAAAAAACTATCTGAGTCTTCTGGACATTTAGGAATAGCTGGTGGACAGTATTTAGATCTTAGTTTTGAAAAAAAAAAAGTTTCTAAAAGTAAAATTATAGAGATGGAAATAAAAAAAACTGGTAAGCTTTTTAGCTTTTGTTGTGCTGTTCCAATTATTATTAAGAGAAAAAATGATAAACAAATAAAGTTTTTTGAAAATATAGGGTCCAATATTGGACTTTTATTTCAAATTGCTGACGATTTAATAGACTTTAAAGGCTCTACAGCCATTGCTGGTAAAATAACAGGCAAAGACAAGAAAAAAGGTAAAGCTACTTTAATCAGTTTACTAGGATATCAAAATGCTATTAAATATGCTGACAAAATTAAGTCTAAAATAATTAAAGATTTAAATAAATATAGTTCAAACACTAACAATTTAAATGAAACCTTAGACTACATTCTAAAAAGAAATAAATGATGCAAGGCTACAAATTTTTAAAAGATATTAATTTTCCTTCTGATTTAAGAAAATTATCAGAGAGTGATCTTCAAGAGGTTTCTAATGAGGTTAGAAAAGAGATGATTGATGCAGTATCTGAAACGGGAGGACATTTAGGTGCAGGTCTTGGGGTTGTTGAGCTAACTGTTGCCTTGCATTACGTATTTGACACTCCAAATGACAGGCTGATTTGGGATGTGGGTCATCAAACTTATCCACATAAAATTTTGACTGGAAGAAAGTCAAAAATTAAAACTTTGAGACAAGGTAATGGATTGTCTGGTTTTACAAAAAGATCTGAGAGTGAGTATGATCCATTTGGTGCAGCACATAGCTCAACATCAATATCATCTGCTCTAGGTATGGCAGAAGCAAGCAAATTATCTAATAAATTAAACAATATAATTGCAGTCATAGGAGATGGTGCAATTAGTGCAGGTATGGCATATGAGGCAATGAATAACGCAGGTGCTTCAAAAACTAAAATGATTGTTATCTTAAATGATAACGATATGTCGATTGCAAAACCAGTAGGTGCTATGAGAACCTATTTAGCTAAACTTTTAACAGGAAAAATTTATTTTAGTTTAAGAGAAACTTTTAAATTAATAGCTTCTGCTTTTTCCAAAAGATTTAGTGCAAAAGCTGGAAAAGCTGAGGATTTTTTAAGATCAGCTGTAACTGGTGGTACTCTTTTTAATTCTTTAGGTTTTTATTATGTTGGTCCAATAGATGGACATGATTTATCTACACTTATACCAATTTTAAAAAATGCAAGAGACTCAAAACATCAAGGCCCAATAATGATTCATGTAAAAACTCAAAAAGGTAAAGGCTATTCTTATGCTGAAAAAGCTAGCGATCATTATCATGGTGTTTCAAAATTTAATGTTGTAACTGGTGAACAGGTGAAAAGTGGAACAAACCTTCCAGCTTATACAAAAGTTTTTGCAAACACTCTAGTTAAACATGCAGAAAGAGACAGTAAAGTCGTAGGAGTTACTGCTGCTATGCCAGGAGGAACAGGTATGGATATTTTTGCTAAAGATTTTCCAAAAAGAATGTTTGATGTTGGAATTGCTGAACAGCATGGAGTGACTTTTGCTGCAGGACTAGCAACGGAAGGTTATAAACCATATGTTGCAATCTATTCGACTTTTTTACAAAGAGCTTATGATCAAGTAGTTCATGATGTTGCTATCCAAAGTTTACCTGTGAGATTTATAATAGATAGAGCAGGCTTGGTAGGTGCTGATGGATCAACTCACGCTGGTTCATTTGATATTACTTATCTCTCTACTCTTCCTAATTTTATAGTAATGGCACCAAGCGATGAGTCAGAATTAGTTAAAATGATAAATACATCTATGATTATTAACGACAAACCTTGCGCTATTAGATACCCAAGAGGAAATGGAATTGGAACAGAATTACCATCTATAGATGAAAAAATAGAAATAGGAAAAGGAAGGATTATTCAAGAAGGAAAACAGGTTTGTATTTTAAGTATAGGAACTAGATTGGAAGAATGCAAAATCGCAGCTGCAGAATTAAAAAATAAAGGAATTGAATCAACGATAGTTGATGCACGTTTTGCTAAACCTTTAGATCAAGAGCTTATTTTAAAGTGTGCGAGAGAACATGAGGTAATGATTACTGTAGAAGAGGGGTCTATTGGAGGTTTTGGCTCTCATGTAGAAAATCTATTATCAGAAAAAGGTATATTTGATAAAGGTTTAAAATTTAGAACTATGATACTGCCTGATATTTTTATTGAACAAGATAGTCCAAAAAAAATGTATGATGTTGCTGGTCTTAATGCATCTCAAATATCAAAAAAAATACTAGATATTTTATTTACAAAAGAGTCGATAAAAGTAGTTAAAAATTAAATTTAAAGAAATTAGCTACACTGAGCTTTATTCATTAGATAATGGTCTAATAAAACGCAATTCATCATTGCTTCTCCCACTGGTACTGCACGAATACCAACACAAGGATCATGTCGACCTTTAACAGAAATTGTAGTATTTTTTCCAAACTTATCTATAGTTTTTCTAGTTGTTAAAATCGATGATGTTGGCTTAACAGCAAATGAAACAACAATTTCTTGTCCCGTTGAAATACCACCAAGAATTCCACCTGCATTATTAGAATCAAATTTTAATTTTTTACCTTTTTGTGAAATTTCATCTGAGTTTTGTTCTCCACTTAATTGCGCAGAGTTCATTCCCGAACCAATGTTAACACCTTTAACAGCATTAATACTCATCATTGCAGAAGCAATATCCATATCTAATTTAGAATAAATTGGAGCACCTAAGCCAACAGGAATTCCTCTAGCTCTTACCTCAATAATTGCACCACAAGATGATCCAGACTTTCTTATATCTAACAAATATTTTTCCCAAAGCTTTAGCATATTTTTATCAGGACAAAAAAAGGGATTTTTATTAATTGTTAGATCGTTCCATTTGCTAGTATCACATCCCAATATTCCCAGTTGAGTAACAGCACCTACAACTTTAAATTTTTTACCTAATTTATTCTCTAAAACTTTTTTAGCAATTGCACCTGCAGCAACTCTTGCAGCCGTTTCTCTTGCAGAGGATCTTCCACCACCACGGTAATCTCTTATTCCATATTTCTTAAAGTACGTAAAATCAGCATGCCCAGGTCTAAATTTATCTTTGATATTTCCATAATCTTTTGATCTCATATCTTGATTGTAAATAATTAAAGAAATAGGCGTCCCAGTCGTTTTGCCTTCAAATACACCTGATAAAATTTGTACTTTATCATCTTCTTTTCTCTGTGTTGTAAATTTTGATTGTCCTGGTTTTCTTTTATCTAGCTCAACTTGAATATCTTGCTCTTTTAAGTTTATATTAGGTGGGCAACCATCAACGACGCAGCCTAATGCTGGGCCATGAGATTCTCCCCATGTTGTGAAACGAAATTGCTTTCCAAAAGTATTAAATGACATTATCTATAGTATATAGATTATTTTGTTAAAATTATGAATCAAAAAAACTCATTAGGCCTTAATAAATGCTTTTTAGATAAAATAGATCCAATAGATTTATTTGAAGTTTGGATGAATGAGGCAAAAAAAACAGAATTAAATGATCCAAATGCACTAGCTTTAGCCACATCAGATGAAAATAATTCTCCATCAATTAGAATGGTCTTATTAAAAGACTTTAACAAAGATGGATTTGTTTTTTATACCAATCTAAATAGTCAAAAAGGAAATGAATTAAAAAATAACCCGAAAGCATCAATGTGCTTTCATTGGAAAAGCCTTCTAAGACAAGTAAGAATTAATGGAATGGTACAAAAAGTTTCTAATGAAGTGGCGGATGAATATTATAACAGTAGAGGTTATGAGAGCAGAATTGGAGCATGGGCCTCAAAACAAAGCACTATATTAAATAATAGAGATGAGCTTTTAAGCTCAATAGAAGAATATAAAAGAAAATATAGTAATAAAAATGATGTTCCAAGACCAGAGCATTGGTCAGGTTGGAATTTAATACCTACGAGTATAGAATTTTGGTTAGATGGAGATAGCAGAATTCATGAAAGACTTAAATATACCAAAGATAATGAGGGTAACTGGGTTAAATCTTTATTAAGTCCTTAAAAGGTTCTTTGTAGACTAAACGAAGTGAGACTTTCTAAAATCTTTTTTTCAT
>CALCPL010000171.1 GCA_937897125.1 uncultured Candidatus Pelagibacter sp.
GAGATTGCCTCTTGTCTCGTGGGCTCGGAGATGTGTATAAGAGACAGCAATAATTTAGTTGATTTTAAACCAACTATAAAACTTTTACGATCATCCATCATTATTTATTAATTTCCAAAAATTGTAATTCTTTTTGTTTTTATCTATGCTTTTTTCAACATATTCTACGATATTAACAGTATCACTATTAAGTAAAATAAGATTACGAGAATAATTTTCAGTTTTATCTTCAATATTTTTTAAAGATCTATATGAATTTTTTTTATTTTCATTTGAAAAGTAGTATTTGAAAGATAGAAAAAAAAATAAAACTATAACAATTAAAAATAAAAGATATTTAAGTTCTTTTAACATTACATTTTTTGCGGAGTATCCACTCCAACAATATCCATTCCAGATTTGATAACATTAGATATAACTTTTAAAAAAACTAACTTATCATTTGATATTTTCTTTTGTTCGTTAATAAATCTTTTTGATGAATCATCTTTACCCATATTCCAATAAGAATGGAATTCTGATGATAACTCATAAAGATAAACTGGTATTCTGTGAGGTTCAAGTCTTAAGCTTGCAGCTTCAATACATTTGGGCCATTCGGCTATTTTTTTTAATATCTTAATTTCATCTCCAGTGTATTCAAATTCGTAATCATTTATATTCAAATCATTTTCTATATTAAGATCTACATGTCTAAAAACAGATGATATTCTAGCATAACAATATTGAACATAGTAAAGAGGGTTATCTTTTGATTTTTCTTTAACTTTTGTAAAGTCAAAATCCAACTCTACATCGCTACTTCTATTAAGCATAATAAATCTAGTAGCATCCCTACCAACTTCAGCAATCAAGTCTTCAACTGTTATATAGTCACCTTTTCTTTTTGACATTTTGAAAGGTTTTCCATCTTTAATTAGTTTAACAAGTTGGCTTACCTTACAAATTAATTTTTTTTTATCTCCAGATAATGCTTCAACGACAGAAGTTATCCTTTTTATATAACCAGCGTGATCTGCTCCTAATATATTAATAAGTGTATCGTAATTTCTATTTAATTTATTATCGTGATAAGCCACATCACTAGCAAAGTAAGTCCATGATTTATCAGATTTTTGAAGTGCTCTATCTTTATCGTCACCAAAATCCGTTGATTTAAATAAAAGTTGCTCTCTTTCAACCCAGTTTTGATCATCCTCACCTTTAGGGGCCTTAATTTTTCCACTATAAACTAGTTTTTTATCCTTTAATTTGTCAATTGCTTTTTGAACTTCATTATTTAGGACAATATCAGTTTCACTGGTAAATTTATCGTGCACTATTCCAAGGTTTGATAAATTGTTTTTAATTAATTTTAAAGATTCTGAGACTGACAATAAAGTTAATTCTTTTGAAACATCTTCAAATTTATCAAATTTTAAAACTTTGTTAGATTCTATAATATTTTTAGCAATATCAACCAAGTAATCACCGGGATATAAATCTGAATTTTCAATGGGAAATTTTTCATTAAAAAGTATTTCTCTAATTCTAAAAAAAACAGACTTTGTAAAATTTATGATCTGATTACCATAGTCGTTTACATAATATTCTTTCGAAACATCATGCTTGTTAAAAATTAATATATTTGAAATTACATCTCCTAATATTGCACCTCTACAATGTCCTACGTGAAGAGGACCTGTTGGGTTAGCTGAAACAAATTCTACAAGATATTTCTGTTTTTTTTCTTTTATATTAACACCAAAATCTTTGTAATTTTGGTTAACATTTTTAATAAAATTGTTCCAATATATCGTTTTAAATTTAATATTAATAAATCCAGGTTTTGCTACAGAAATAGTTTCAATTTTTTCATCTTCATTTTTAATTAAATCAATTAGAGTATTTGCAATATCGATTGGAGATTTTTTATTCGCTTTAGAGAGTACCATGGCTACATTAGTTGATATATCGCAGTCAAAATTTGATGGTGGTATATCTACATTAATTCCTTTTAAAGATTCAGGTATTTCTAAAGAACCATCTTTATTTAGTTTTTTAATCAAAATTATTATTTTATCTAAGTAGAGATCAAAAATGTTCATTAAATACTTTTATTTAAATTGATTGCATATCTATCTGTCATACCTGAAATAAAATCAGCAATTGCTCTATTAGCGTCATTCTTTAATTGCTCAGTATTTAGAAATTTTTTGGGCTTATTCTTAATTTTATAAAAAAGTTTATTAACTATTTTTTTTCCATGATTATTTTTTAATAATACTTTCTTGTTGTTGTACATTTTACTTCTTAGGAAAAACCTAACTTCTTTTTCAATTTTTAGAAATTTACTAGAAAAACATACTATAGGATTATCTAATTTATAAACATCATTTAAAGATTTGATCTTATTAGTTTTTAAATTATTTTTAGTATTTTTAATCAAATCTCTAACCATTAAATCAATTGAGTCTCTTATTATTTGATATATCAAAATATCTTTATTATTATTTTTAATATTTTTTTTGTGAGATTTATAAATATCTTTAAAAAAATTAATTTCAATCAAGTCGTTTAAATTAAACATTTTGGCTCTGATTCCATCTTGTATGTCATGATTATTATAGGCAATGTCATCAGAGATTGCTGATATTTGAGCTTCCAATGATCCAGAGTTAGTAAAATTTATTTTATTCTTAAAACTTTTCAATCCAATCAGCCTATTAACTGTAGAAAGATCATCAATTGGGCCATTGTGCTTTAATAATCCATCTAAAGTTTCTAATGTTAAGTTTAGGCCTTTAAATTTAAGGTATTTATGCTCAAGAAACATAATTATTCTTAAAGTTTGAAGGTTGTGATCGAAGCCTCCAAAGTTAACCATGCATTCATTAAGAGCATCTTCTCCAGCGTGTCCAAACGGTGTGTGTCCCAAGTCATGAGCCAAACTTAAAGTTTCAGCCAGATCATCGTTTAAACCTAAATGTTTAGCTATTGATCTTGCAATTTGCGCAACTTCAATTGAATGGGTAATTCTAGTTCTAAAATGATCCCCTTCTGTATTAACAAAAACTTGTGTTTTATGCTTTAGCCTTCTGAATGAGGCACTGTGAATAATCCTATCTCTATCTCTTTGAAATGGTGTTCTATAAAGTGAATTGGCTTCTTTAAAAATACGACCTTTACTTTTAGATAGAGCTAAATTTGAGTAATTATTCATACTTTAAATTTAATAAATTGATATTATATTAGTAATATCAGTGTTGTTATATGATTAAAGAAATTAAATTTACAGATAAAGCTATAAAACAGATTAATAATTTGTTGTCTCAAAAAGATCCAGGGTCATTTTTTAGAATCGCTATTAAAGGTGGTGGTTGCTCAGGTTTTCAATATGAGTTTACTTTTGACAAAAAATTAGAAGCAGACGACTTAAAACATGAAAATATTCTCATTGATAAAACTTCAGCAGACTTATTAAAAGGTTCAGAAGTGGACTTTGTCTCGGAACTAATTGGTGATCAATTTAAAATCTCTAACCCACAAAGCAAATCTTCTTGCGGTTGTGGTGTTTCGTTCTCCATATAATGATTATCACATCTTGGAATGTTAATTCTGTTAGAGCAAGAATTGAAAATATTAAAGAATACCTTCAAAAATTTTCTCCTGATGTTGTTATGATGCAAGAGATCAAAACTCAAGATGAAACTTTTCCATATGATGATTTTTCAGCATTAGATTATGAAAGTCATGTATTTGGACAAAAAAGTTATAACGGAGTTGCTATCATATCTAAGCATAAACTAGAAAATGTTAGAATAGATTTGATTAAAGATAAATTGAAACAATCTAGAATTATTTCAGCAGAATTAAAACATAAGAAAAAAAATATTCAACTGATTAATATTTACACTCCAAACGGTAATCCTGTAGATACTGATAAATATACTTATAAAAAAGAATGGTTAGATACTTTGATTAAACAACTAAAAACTCTTTCAAAGAAAAATGAAAATATTATTTTAGCAGGTGATTTTAATATTCTTCCTTCAGCAGAAGATGCTTATAATATTAAAGGTTTTGAAGATGACGCTTTATACAGACTTGAGATAAGAAAAAAATTTAGAGAAATGATTAATCTAGGTTTTCATGATGCCTACCGTCATATTCATGGTGAAATTGAAGGTTATACTTATTGGGATTATATGAGAGGTGCTTGGCAGAAAAATAATGGATTAAGAATTGATCACTTCTTAGTATCAAATTCTTTATTAAATATAGTTAAGAATGTTAATATTAATAAAGACCCCAGAGGAAAAGAAAAACCCTCAGATCACACACCTATTGAAATTGAATTAACTTAAAGATTTAATTTTATTAACAAGTTCTTCATTAATATTTCTTGGTCCTTTATCTAGTCTATTTTTATGCCTTCTTTCACCTGGAAGTCTAACACCCTCCATAGCTGACATTTTACTAAAAAACTCATCAGCATGTTTATCCCAACCTTTACCAGAAATTTTCTCAGGTGAGATTGCTATAATAAATTCACCACCACTTGGAGGACCACCATCGTTATTATCTTTAGCAGCAGTTTCAAAACTAAAATTTTCACCTATTAATGCACCAGCTAATAATTCAACCATCATTGCTATACTAGATCCTTTATAGCCTCCAAAAGGAAGTATAACTCCACCATCAGCAATTTCTCCAGGATCAGTTGTTTCTTTACCTTCTTTAGTTAAACCCGTTCCAAGAGGAACTTTATGCCCTTCTCTTTTTGCAATCTGAACTTCACCCATTGCCATTGAAGCAGTTGCCATATCGTAGACAACTGGAGTTTTACCAGGTCTAGGCCAAGCAAAAGAAATTGGATTTGTACCATATAAAGGTTTCGTAGCACCCGCTGGTGCAACGGCAGGCTTATAAGACGTGCAAGCAATACCAACAAGACCAGCCTCTGCAATAGCTTCAGTTTCGGGCCAAAGAGCTGCCATATGATGTGAATTTTTTATAGCAAGAACAGCTACACCATTTTTTTTAGCTAAATCAATAACAGCTGGTAATCCTAAACTTAAAACCATAGGAGCAACTGCATTGTTGCCCAATACCTGTCTCTTATACACATCTCCGAGCCCACGAGACAAGAGGCAATCTCG
>CALCPL010000172.1 GCA_937897125.1 uncultured Candidatus Pelagibacter sp.
TCTGAGTGATATTTTCATGATTTTTCTTTTTTAAAGTATCTTTATATTCTTCAACTTCTTGAGCTGATTTATTTTCAATATCTTTTAGTTCATCTTTTTTTATATAAACAATTACGCCACTTGTTTTACCATCTTTGCTTATTACAAAATTTCTAAAAACTGGACTATTCAATATTTCTTTAAATCCTCTTTCAGTATCAACACCTTCATCTTTTAAAGTTTTAAAGCTTTCTAATCTTTCTTGAAGAGGTGCTTCTGAATTATTTAATAAGGGGATATCGAGTAGTGTAATAACGCTATGAACCCAATCTAGACTTTGGATTTTATATTTTAAACTTAAAAGATTATTAATAGAAGATTCAGTTACCATCCCTTCATTAGGAGAATAGGTTAAGATTAAAAACTCTTTAGAACCATATCTTTCAGTGACTTCTTTTAAATATTCAAGATCAGGATCACCTTCTATTAATAGAGTGTCAGATGAGGCATCTAGCCTAAAATCTTTAGAAAAATACCCAAAACTTAAAAGGGTAATTAATAGTAGTACAAAAATTGATTTAGGATTTTTTAAAACAATATTTTGATAAAATAGAGACAGCATTCACAACTAATATATTGGATATTAGTTAATTTGAGTATCTTTAAATTTGGTAAACATTGCTTCAAATTCTACCATAACATTACCCGTTGGGCCGTGTCTTTGTTTTCCAATAATAAGCTCTGCTAGATTTGAAACTTCATTCATTTTTGCTTGCCATTCAGCATGCTCAACAGTTGCAGGTCTAGGTTCTTTTCTCTCTAAGTAATATGCCTCTCTATAAACAAACATTACAACGTCAGCATCTTGCTCAATTGATCCAGATTCTCTTAAGTCTGATAACTGGGGCTTATGATCATCTCTTTGTTCTACTGCTCTTGATAGCTGTGATAGAGCAATCACTGGAAGTTTAAGTTCTTTTGCCATTGCCTTAAGGCCTTGAGTGATTTCAGAAATTTCTTGAACTCTACCATCTCTATTATTTCCAGATCCTCTCATCAATTGAATGTAATCTACAACAATCAAATCTAAACCAAATAATCTTTTAATACGTCTTGCTCTGTTGCTCATAGCAGCAATACTGATAGCTGGCGTTTCATCTATATATAAAGGTAGTTCAGATATGTTTTTTGATGTTTCAATAAATTTATCAAACTGCTCATCAGAAATTCTTCCTCTTCTAATGTCATTTGATTTAATTCTAGATTGTTCTGCTAAAATTCTGGTTGACAATTGTTCAGAAGACATCTCAAGTGAAAAGAAGGCAACTGCAGATTTTTTTCCTTTTTCCTGTAATTTTTGAGCAGCATTAAAAGCTATATTTGTTGCTAAAGCAGTTTTACCCATTGAAGGTCGACCTGCGATAATAATTAAATCTGAATTATGAAGTCCACCCAATCTATCATCTAAATCTCTTAGACCAGTAGGAACACCAACAATTCCCTCATCATTTTGATAAGCAGCTGAAGCCATCTCAATAGTTTGTTTCATTGCTTCATCAAATTTAACAAGTGACGAATTGAATGACCCTTTTTCAGCCAGATCAAATAATAATCTTTCTGAATTTTCAATTATATTCTGACCATTAACATCAAGTGCATTTAGTTTTGCAGCGTCAATAGTATTTTCGGATATCTTAATTAACTCTCTTCTAACAAACATATCGTAAATAATTCTTGAATACTCTATTGCTTGTCTTGGAGGGGTTGAAAATTTTGTAACTTTTACCAAATACTCAGGAACATTTAATTCATCCTTTTCATTTTCAAAATAATTTTTTAAAGTTATGGGGTTTGCAAGCATCCCCTTGTAAATTAAACTTTCAATTGCTGAAAAAATACTTTGATGCATGGGGTCATAAAAGTTAATACTAGAAACGATAGTATTTATTTCATCAAACGTTTCATTTTGAACTAATATTGATCCAATTACTGCCTGCTCTGCTTCAATATTGTTTGGAAGCTCTTTAAAAGTATCTTTAACTAGGCTGAGGTTATTTTCCATGAACAAATCTTATCTCAATTAAGATTTAAAAAAATAACAAATATATGCTGGGGAAAAAATTGTATAATTATTGAATAGTATCAGCTGTAACTACGTTGATAGTAATTTCAGAATCTACTTCAGAGTGTAGAATAATTTTAACCTTAAATTTACCAATTGATTTAATTTCAGTTATTGGTTGTATCATTGAAGGTTTAATATCTAGTTTGTCATTTTCTAATATTAGTTTTGAGATTTCAGTTGGTTTAACTGATCCATAAAGTTCTTTATTTTCGGTGCTTAATTTTTGAATCTCATATTCTTTATTGTTAATTTGTTCGGAAATTTTTTGAGCTTCTTTTTTCTTTTCAGTATCTTTTTTACTTAGCTCAGATTTAATCTTTTCAACTTCTGCAATATTTTCTTTTGAAGCATAAAGAGCTTTTTTATTTGATATTAAGAAGTTTCTAGCAAACCCTCTTTTAACATCTATGATTTCTCCAATAGATCCAATTCTTCTTAAGTTTTCTAAAAGTATAACTTTCATTTAAATTAACGCTAAATTTCTAGCTCTCTTAATAGATAGAGAAAGCTCTCTTTGTTTTTTTTGTGAAACATTTGTAATTCTTGATGGCAAAATTTTACCATTTTCAGACATATATTTTTTTAACAATCTGATGTTTTTATAATCGACTTCTGGAGCACCCTTAGCAGATAATGGGCAAGTTTTTTTAAATTTATATTTATTAGGTTGAAAAATACTTAGTTTTGCAAAGTTACTTTGACTACCTTTTTTTTTATTTCCTGCTCTTTTTTTTGATGGCATAATTAGTCTCTATTATATTCTCTTTTATATTCTTTTTTTTCGTACTCATCTTTTTTTGAAAAATATTTAGCTTCTAAATTAAATTTTTTAACCTTAACTGTCATATATCTTAGAAGATTTTTATCAATTGCTTCATTTTTTTCTAATTCATCAATAATTTTTCCAGGACCTTTAATCTTAAAGTGCATATAGATGCCTTTTTTATTCTTTTTAATAATGTAAGCTAAATTTAACAAACCCCAATCTTCAGTTTGTACTATTTCTCCTTCATTTTTTTCAACTATTTTAGAATATTTTTCAGTTAATTGCTTAACTTGAGCTGGGCTAGTATCTTGTCTAGCAACTATTGTGTGTTCGTATAAATTCATAATTGTTCTTTAATAAAAAGTGAGGATATACTATTATAATTATTGAATTACAACACTTAAAACCATAATAAACTTTAGATATTTAAATGTTTTCTGTTATTTTTCCAGGTCAAGGCTCACAATTAGTAGGAATGGGTAAAGACCTACATGCCAAATATAGCTTAGTTCAAGATCTATTCAAGGAAGCAGATGATACACTTGGTTTCTCACTATCAAACCTTATCTTAAATGGCCCTAAAGAAGAATTAGACTTAACTGAAAATACTCAGCCAGCAATATTTTTGCTCAGTTATTCAATATTTAAGTTAATCAAAGAAGAGTTTAAAATTGATTTAGATAAAGCAAAATTTTATGCAGGACATTCTTTAGGAGAATACTCTGCATTAACTGCAGCTGGGTCATTATCATTTTCAGATACTTTAAAAATATTAAAAATTAGAGGTAGTGTGATGCAAAACTCTGTTCCAAAAGGAGTGGGTGGAATGGTTGCAGTTTTGGGTTCTGAAATTGAAATAATAAAAAAAATTATTGATGAGAATAAAGATAAATATGAATGCTTTATTGCAAATGATAATTCTGTAGGCCAAATTGTATTAAGTGGAAAAATTGAAGAACTGGATAAAATCATGGTTGATTTGAAGGCTTCAAATATTAAAAATATTAAATTACCAGTTAGTGCTCCGTTTCATTGTAAATTGATGAATAATGCGACACTTGTAATGAAAGAAGAAATAGCAAAATTAAATTTTAATGAACCAAAAAATATTCTTATCTCAAATGTAACGGGAAAAGAAATATCTGATTCAAATGAACTAAAAGAATTGCTAGTTAAGCAAATTGAAAGCAGTGTTCGTTGGCGTGAGAGTGTTTTATTAATGATTGAGAAGGGTGTTACAGAATTTATAGAAATAGGACCAGGCAAAGTTTTATCTGGATTAATAAAGAGAATTGATAAAAATGTTAAAGTTAGTGCAATAAATTCAGAAGAGGATATAAAGTTAATTAATATCAATGAGTAGTTTAAAAGATAAAAATATTATAGTCACAGGTGCTTCAGGTGGAATTGGTAATTCTATAGTTGAGAAGTTAAACCAAAATGGTGCAAATATTTTAGCCACAGGGACAAGAATTGAAAAACTAGAAGAGTTAAAAGAAAAATTTAATAATATAAAAATTCTTAAATTTGATATTTCTCAACATGATAAAATCGAAGAATTCATAGAAAGTGCAACAAGTGAATTAGGTGGATCATTGGATTGTATTGTTAATAATGCAGGTATTACAAAAGACAATCTAGCTATTAGAATGAGCTTAGAAGAGTGGTCAAAAGTGATAAACATTAATTTAACTTCTACATTTCTAATGTGTAAATATTCGATTAAAAAAATGCTTAAAAATAAATCTGGAAAAATTATCAATATAACTTCTGTTGTTGGGCATACTGGCAATGTTGGACAAGCAAACTATACTGCATCTAAAGCAGGTATAGTTGCAATGTCAAAAAGCTTAGCAATTGAATATGCAAAAAAAAATATTAATGTTAATTGCATATCCCCAGGCTTTATAAGTACTGCTATGACAGACCAGATAGACGAAAAATTTAAAGAAACAATAATTGCTAAAATTCCATCTAATAGACTAGGTAAACCTGAGGATATAGCCAATGCGGTTAATTTCTTAAGTTCAGATCAGTCAGACTATATTAATGGAGAAACATTACATGTTAATGGAGGCATGTATTTGGGTTGACAAAACTACTTTTTGAACTATTAACGAAATATAACAAAAAGGAACATTATGTCAGAAGATATTTCAAGCAAAGTTAAAAAAATTGTAGCAGATCACTTAGGTATTGATGAAGCTAAAGTATTAGACGATTCAAGCTTCATAGATGATCTTGGAGCAGATAGTTTAGATACAGTTGAGTTAGTAATGGCTTTTGAAGAGGAATTTGGTTCAGAAATTTCAGATAGTGAAGCTGAAAAAATTCTTACTGTAGGTGACGCTGTTAACTTTATAGCAGGCAAAGCAAACTAGAAATTAAATGTCCATAAAAAAAGATGGGATAATGGTAATTTTATCATCCCCATCTGGGGCAGGTAAAACTACACTAGTAAATTTAATATCCAAAAATAAAGGTTTCCATACATCCGTATCCCATACTACGAGAGAACCAAGACCAAGCGAA
>CALCPL010000173.1 GCA_937897125.1 uncultured Candidatus Pelagibacter sp.
CTACACCTCTCTATTCGTCGGCAGCGTCAGATGTGTATAAGAGACAGGGTAAAGGTTACGGTCTTGGTGCTACTATTAAGTATGCTGGTTTAACTGCTGGTGCTTATGGTTCTGAAAGAGAAAACAGAGACCCAACAACTGGATCAACTAAAGTAAGAGACGCTTTCGAAGGTGTTTGGTATGCTAAGTACTCAGTAGGTCCAGTATCTTTCGGTTACTCTGAGTCTTACTTAGATTCAGGTCTTAATGCTGCTGGTGGTGACAATGCCGCTACTGCAAAAACTGTTAGAACTGCTAGTGGTATTTTTGAAGGTGAGCAATTTTCTGTAGCTTTCAATGTGAATGAAAACCTATCAATTTCATACACAGACTCTTCAGATAGTTACGATGAGCAAAGTGCAGCAACAACTGATGTCGCAGATGTATCTATGGATACTAAAGCTATTCAAATAGCTTACTCTATGGGTGCAATGTCGGTTAAAGCATACAACATGGATACTAAAAATCCAGGGTATGACAATGACGCTTCTGATACATCAATAACTGAAATTGCTTTAGGTTTAGCATTCTAGTTATTACTATTTAAACTATTTAAAAACGGCCTAAATTTTTTTAGGCCGTTTTTTTTTATCCACGATATTCCTGAAAAACCATCACAATTTAAAAGTTTTAATTTACTTATATTAGTTTCATTTATCCCACCAAGGGCAATAAATTTACTTTTATTATCCAACGTTAGTAAGTTAAATTTAATAACATCAAGGTAATTATTTTTTTTATCGACCTTAAAGGTTGGAGCTAAAAAAATTAAATTACAGCCTTGATTTTCTTTTGCTTTAATCTCAGCTTTATTATGAGCAGAGCCTATGATTGAAAATTTTTTTGGTTTTGAAAAAAAATTAAAGTTATTAGTTTTAATAAAAGATGGAATATAAACCCCATTTAATTGATGTTTTATAGCCATTTTGATATCAATAGTAAGGTAAAATTTTCTCTTATTTCTTCTACAATAATTCTTTAACGATAATATTGTACTTTCATCTATTTTTTTTTTATAGTTCCTAAGAATAATTGATATATTTTTATTTAAATTATTCAAATCAGAAGGATTAAAGTCTTCAACAAACAAGTAAATTTTAGGTAATTTTTTTTGCATCAAAGTATTAATAATCTAGTTTCTATACAAAATACATTAAAGATAGAAAACTTAGAGTTAAATAAAATAAAAATAATAGCTGTTAGTAAGACATTTCCAATTAATGAAATATTGCCATTAATTAATCACGGACAAGTTCATTTTGGTGAAAATAAAGTTCAAGAAGCAATAGAAAAATGGCAAGAAATTAAACAAGATTTTAAGCATCTACAACTACACATGATTGGTAAGTTACAATCTAACAAAGTCAAGTTTGTCGTACCTTTATTTGACTATATCCATTCACTAGATAGCCTAAAACTAGCAAAGAAAATTGCAGAGGAACAAAATAAGATAAAAAAAAGATTAAAAATATTTATTCAAATTAATATTGGAAATGAAGAACAAAAAAATGGAATTGATGAAGGGGATCTTGAAGAATTTTACAAAAAATGTGTAAATGAATTCGAGTTAGATATTGTTGGATTAATGTGTTTACCACCTAAGGATAACAATACTAAGGAGTACTTTGTAAAAATGAAAAATCTTGCACAAAAAATTAATGTTAAAGAGTTAAGCATGGGTATGTCCAATGATTACCTTGATGCAGCAAAACACGGTGCAACTTATTTAAGAATTGGCTCAAAAGTTTTTGGAAATAGAAATTAGCCAATTTTTATTTTGGTATTTTTTTTGATTAACTTTAATAAAATTTCAAAATCTTTCTTCTTTAATGCTATACAGCCTGCTGTTGATTTATAATTATCTGTTAGATGAATGAATATAGCACTACCTTTATTTGGAATTTTATTATGGTTATAATCAATTGTAATTAAATAATCGTATTTATAATCCCTCCTGTATAAATATTCTGTTAAGTTTTTATTACGAGTTTGAATTTCTTGATTATATCTTTTATCACTTGGATTATCGCACCATGCTATATTTTTTGTGATAACTTTTTTTTTTATTTTACACCTTGGAATACCTACACGATCCTTCCTAAAATATAATTTTTTCAATTTAAATAAGCCTTTAGGCGTTGAATAGTCACCCTCTTTTTTATTGTAATTTAAGCCTTTTTTTCCGATACAACATTTAAATTTAAAATCATCAATTATAAGAGTGTTTTTATTGGGTACATGAA
>CALCPL010000174.1 GCA_937897125.1 uncultured Candidatus Pelagibacter sp.
GTACTAATCATGCTGAAAATCAACCAGTACATTTGCAGTTAAAAGATCCAAACTTACCTATAAATTACACTTTAGAAAAATTTGATGAACCTGCGCAAAGATATTGTCCTGCAGGTGTTTATGAAGTTCAAAATGAAAATGGTGTTAATAAATTTATAATTAATTCACAAAACTGTATTCATTGCAAAACTTGTGATATTAAAGAACCTTCTCAAAATATTACGTGGGTAACACCAGAGGGCAGTGGTGGACCTAAATATGGAAATATGTAATTAGAAAGATAAGATTAGTCCAGCAACAAAAATTAAACAAACTATTAATCCTGCAAAAACTAGGTTTGTTCTAGTTTCTTTTTCTTTTTCTTTTCTAGCTCTGTTTAAAAGAATATTAATATCTACTCTTCCTGATGATGAAACTTCCTCGCTATTATTTGGGGTCTCTAAAGGAGGAAGATCATTTACTTCTGTAGAAATTACTTTTTCTGAACTCATGGATAATGAATACTAGTTTCCTAAAAAATTGAAATAATAGCATTGTCCAAAATGGGTTGACTATTATATATCAATTGTCCAATATGGGTTTTTAAAATTATGAACGCTATACCAAGTATATCATCTCAAATTGATGAAAAAATAATCTTCAAAGTAATTGATAAACACTTTAGTAGATTGGCACCATATTATTACAAATGGATAAACAGTTGGTTGATTGGGGCCTACGAAAATTTTGGAAATATAGATAAATATATAATCTTAATTTACATAATTAACCAAGATTTTATATTCTTCAGAAAAAATGGGTTAATAGTTGATTATGATACATTCTATAACGATGAAACATTAGAAGTAGAAAAAATTAATATCAGCAAAATTTCAAAAGATCTTCAAATACCAAAAGAGAGTGTAAGAAGAAAAGTTGAAGAACTAGAAAAAGCAGAGATAATTAAAAGAAAAGGTAAACAAATTTTTGTAAATAGAATGGCAATTCCTGTAGTTCAAGCAAATTTAACTTTAAAAAATATGAGTGTTTTATTGTGTGAGTTTAATAAAATTCTTAAAGAAGAAGATATTGTTGAAGTAGCTTACCCAACTACAGAAATTTCAGATTCAATTAAAAAAAACTTTTCTTTTGTTTGGTATCAATTTTATAAGTTCTTATTCACATTTACTAACAGATGTAGAAAAGAAGTTGGAGACTTAGAAACTTTTTGTATTGGAGTTATAGTTTTACTTAACGCAGCTGAAAATAAAAATTTTAGAATAAAAGAATTTAATAGAAAAAAATATCAAATTTCAATTCAAGGGTCTGATGATAGAGGAGTTAATGCAATGTCTATTTCTGATGTAACAGGAATTCCAAGAATAACAGTTATTAGAAAATTAAAATATTTGATAAAAAGAAACATTCTTCAAATTAATGAAAAGAAGTTAATTACTTTAAATATTTCAGGTATTGCATTAGATGAAATTCAAGAATTACAAAATCAAAATATGAGATCTTTAAGTAATTTTATTTATAGAGTTTTTAATCAAATTAAAATTATAATCTAATTATCTTATCTTGAAATAAACTAAGATAAATCAATAGCATTTTTTTTTAAAACTTCCATAGAAACAAGTTTTAAAGTTTTTTCATGAGTTCTTTTTAAATATACAGGACAAGGTTTCCCAGCATCAGCAGCTCTTGCATACCAACTAGCACAAACACACCAACCATCTCCAGCTTTTAGACCTGGAAATCCAAATTCAGGATGAGGAGTTATTAAATCGTTACCAGCTTCTTTACACCATTCTAAGAATTCTGTTGTAACTTTTGCACAAACAGTGTGAACCCCATGATCATTTTCATCAGTACTACAACAACCATCTCTATGCCATCCTGTTAAAGGATCGTTAGAACATTCCTCTAGATCTTCACCTAGAACATTTTTTTGCTTATCACTCATTTAAATTTTTGTTGGATTGGGTTGACCTTTGTAGACAACCTCTGGATCAAAAGATTTTTCTTTCTCTTCAAACTTCATTTCAATTTCTCTACCATTTTCAATTGGACCTAATGGGATTGATCTATAAAAACAAGATCTATAACCAACATGACAACTTGAACCATCACCAATATCTACAGTTAACCAGACAGAGTCTTGATCATCATCAATTCTAATTTCAGTTACTTTTTGAGTAAAGCCACTAGTTTTGCCTTTGTGCCAAATCTGCTGTCTAGATCTACTAAAATAATGAGCCTCTTTAGTCTCAATGGTTTTTTTAAAAGCTTCAACATTCATATATCCATGCATCAAAACATCTTTAGTTTTTGAGCACATAGTGATGACTGGAATTAAGCCATCATTATCAAATTTTGGTGAAAGGAATTTCCCTTCTTCAATTTCGACTATATTTTCTCTTTTTTTAAACATATCTAGGTGATTATGTAGCATATTGTTCAATATATTAAATATTTTAAAAACAATGATTTACTGTATAAACTTGCCTTATGAAATTAGTTGAAGAGACAGATAGCAAAATTTTAGATACCAAAAAAGTTTCTGACAAAGAAGCTGAAGAGGCTTTTAAAACTATTTTAACTTGGATGGGTGAAGATCCTAGCAGAGAAGGATTATTAGAAACTCCAAAAAGAGTTGTTAAAGCATTTAAAGAATATTTTGGTGGATACACTGAGGACGCAAATAAAATTTTAGAGAAAACTTTTGGTGATGTTGAAGGTTACGATGACATGGTTGTTGAAAAGAATATTTCAGTATCAAGTCATTGTGAGCACCACATGGCGCCAATAGTAGGAACAGCACATGTTGCTTATATTCCAAATGAAAGAGTTGTAGGTTTAAGTAAACTTGCAAGAGTAGTAGAAGTTTTTTCAAAAAGATTACAGACACAAGAAAGATTAACAATGCAAGTTGCTCAAGCTTTAATGACTTCATTAGATGCAAAAGGAGTTGCTGTTACAATTGATGCAGCACACCAATGTATGACGATGAGAGGCATTAAAAAAGAAAATGCAACAACCGTTACAAATTATTTCTTAGGAGAATTTAAAAAAGATTTAAGTATTCAGAATAGATATTTAAGATTTATTAGTAAGTAACCTTCCTAAGGGAGAAAAGCATGTCGGATAATTTTAAAGCATTAGTTGTCAATCAAGAAGGTGAAAATTTTACACGAGAAGTAAAATCAATAGATAAATCATTTTTAAAACATGGTGATGTACTTGTTCAAGTAGATTATTCAGACTTAAACTATAAAGATGCACTTATTTTAAATAATGGTGCAAAATTAGTAAAAGAATTTCCACATATTCCAGGTATTGATTTTGCAGGAACTGTTTTAGAAAGTGATAATTCTAAATTTGTAAAAGGAGATGAAGTGATCCTTACAGGTTGGAGAGTTGGTGAAATTTACTTTGGTGGGTATTCTCAGTTAGCTAAAGTTAATGGAGATTACTTAGTTAAAAAACCAAAAGATATCACATCCAAACAAGCAATGATCTTAGGGACTGCTGGACTAACAGCATTATTATGTTCATTTGCAATCAAAGCACGAGAAGAACTTTTATTAGGTGAAAAAGTTAAAGATGTTTTAGTTACTGGTGCATCTGGAGGTGTTGGAAGTATTGCAGTGATGATTTTAAATAAATTTGGTTATGATGTAACAGCTGTTACTGGAAAAGCAGAAAATGAAGAATACTTAAGATCATTAGGCGCTAAAAACATAATAAATAAAGCAGATTTAGATAAAGACGCTAGACCATTAGATAAAGGTCTATGGGACGGTGTTGTTGATACTGTTGGTGGAAAGATACTTGCTAATGCACTTGCACAAACTAGAGACAATGGAATTGTTGCAGCTTGTGGAAATGCTTCTGATTATAAATTAAACACTACAGTTATGCCATTTATCATTAGAGGTGTTAAACTTTGGGGTATAAACTCTGTTACAGCATCAATAAAAAGAAGAGAATTTGTTTGGAATGAAGTTAAAGATCTTATTGATTTCAAACAATTAGAAAAATCAATAAAGACAGTAAGCTTAGAAGATTTAATAGATATATATCCAAAAATGTTAAAAGGTGAAACATCTGGACGATATGTAGTTGATCTTAATAAATAAATGGATTGGGATAAATTAAAAATATTCCACGCAGTTGCAGAAGCAGGTAGTTTTACTAACGCAACAATAAATTTAAATTTAAGTCAATCTGCAATAAGCAGACAAATTCAATCATTAGAACTGGATCTTAAAGTACAACTCTTCGAGAGACACGCAAGAGGTCTTACTTTAACTGAAAATGGTGAGTATTTATTTAAAACAGCTCGCGATGTAATCAGCAAACTAAAAGAAGTTGAATCTACATTGGGAGATCAGAAAAATAAACCAACAGGTAAATTAACAATTACAACTGTTAGAAGTTTTGGTACTCACTGGCTAACACCTCGTATTCAAGAGTTTATGACTTTAAATCCTGAAATAGAAATTGAATTAATTTTTGATGATAAGGAGTTAGATTTAAGTACTAGACAAGCAGATATAGGTATTTTTATGAGAAGACCTAAGCAGCTTAATTATATTCAAAAAAAATTAGTAGATATTAAATATTATATTTATGGGTCCAATAAATATTTAGAAAAATATGGAATGCCTAAAACAATTACCGATCTAAATAAACATAAATTTATTTCATTTGGTAAAGGAGCACCATCTCCTGTCTACGATCCAGATTGGGCTTTAAAACTTGGAATTAAAGATTCTAAAAAAAGAAAACCAGTAATGAAAGTTAATAGTGTTATGGGTTTACTTTTAGCTGTTGAAGCTGGTGTAGGTCTTGCAGCACTTCCTGAATATTTAGTTTCAAATTCAAACAACGTAATAAAGGTTCTTCCTAATTCAGAGGGTCCTATAACAGAGGCTCACTTTGTTTATCCACAATCATTGAAAAATACAGCTAGAATAACTGCTTTTAGAAACTTTTTATTTAGTAAAATAGGTGACTGGAAGTAGTTTAATTGCTTTTGTCGTTAACATAAACTGAAACTCCTCTAGAATTAATATCTACATCAAATTTTTTATGTAATGGTGGAAATGCTCGTTGTGAACAATCTAGCCTATCACAAGTTCTACAGGAAACACCAATAGGAATTTCAGTTTTCTTATCTGAGATATCTAGGTTTTCTGTGTACACAAATTGTTTTGCATATTTTGCTTCACAACCTAAACCAATTGATAAAATACTTTTTGATAAACCATATCGACCAACACCTTTTTCAACAGTTCTTGCAATACATACATATTTTTCACCGTTAGTCATTTTACTTACTGCTGCTTGAATTACACCAGGCCTTGTAAAGGCTGAATAGACATTCCACCTAGGGCAAGCACCACCATATCTTGGTATTTCAATACCAGAAAGTGAAAAACGTTTAGAAATATTTCCAGCAATATCAGTTCTCAACATATGAAAGGGTATTCCTGGTAATTTAGGATCTTGAAGACAAGTTACCCTATGAGCAACTTGTTCAAATGAAGTTGCAAAAGTATTTTGCAAAAGTTCTAAATCATATTTTAGCTTTTTACATTCTGAATGAAATAATTTGTAAGGCATTAAGATTGCAGCACCACAATAATTTAATAGAGCAACTTGAGTTAATCTTTTTGATTCTTCTGATGGAAAATTAAAATTGGATAGATATTGACTTATTTCTTTTGATGCACCTTCTTGTGCTATTTGAGAGGCTGCATGTAATTTTTTTGTTTCTAAAGAACTGTAATCACTTAATAAACTGTCTCTTATACACATCTGACGCTGCCGACGAATAGAGAGGTGTAGAT
>CALCPL010000175.1 GCA_937897125.1 uncultured Candidatus Pelagibacter sp.
CTCTATTCGTCGGCAGCGTCAGATGTGTATAAGAGACAGCATTTGACCCATAAAAGCTTTTGTAGAAGCTACACCAATTTCTGGTCCACAATGAATTGGTAAAACAAATTTAGAATCTCTTGCAATCGAACTTTCTATAACATTAACCACACTGCAAGTTTTCATGTTATGTTTATTACATAAATCTAGGGCAGCATAAGTGTCTGCTGTTTCGCCAGACTGAGAAACAAAAATGTATAAATTATCATTTTTAAATCTATTTTTTCGATATCTGAACTCGGATGCAATATCAATTGTTACATCAAGTGAAGTATTTTCTTCAAACCAATATTTTGCCATTAAACAAGAGTGATACGCTGTCCCACAACCAATTAAAGTAACAGAAGAAATTTCCTTTATATCCCATGGAAAATTATAGATATTGATGTCGTTGTTAATTTTATCAACATACTCATTTATGCAATTCTTTAGTGTTGTTGGCTGTTCTTCAATTTCTTTAGCCATAAAATGCTTAAAGTCACCTTTGTCATAATCCTGTTCTTTTGAGGATAATTCTAAAACTTTTTTATTAACTTTTAAGCCTTCTTCATCAAAAAACTCAACTTGGTCTTTTTTTATGATGCAAAATTCTCCATCATTTAAATACGAAATTTTATTAGTCATAGATTTTAAAGCATAAGAATCTGATCCTAAATAATTTTCGTTAGGACCATAACCCACTGCAAGTGGAGACCCTCTTCTTGCACCCACTATAAGATCAGACTGATCTTTAAAGATTATTCCTAAAGCAAAGCTTCCATGAAGCTGTTTTAGAGTTTTAATAATTGCATCCTTTAAATTAAGTTCTTTTAAATATTCTGTTATTAAATGAACAATTACCTCTGTATCTGTCTGAGATTTAAATATGTGACCTTTGTTTATTAAATACTTTTTTAAAAGTGTAGAATTTTCAATAATACCATTATGCACTACCGATACACTCTCTGATGAATGAGGGTGTGCATTGATAGTGTTTGGAATACCGTGTGTTGCCCATCTAACATGTCCAATTCCAATTGAGCCTGACATATTCTTAACTGCAAGATTTTTTTCTAAAATATCAACTCTACCCTCTGATTTTGCTTCATTTAATATGCCATCCGATAAAGTTGCAATGCCAGCAGAGTCATAACCTCTATACTCTAATTTTTTAAGAGAATTGATGATTGTAGATGAAACTGATTTATTGCTAGCTATTCCTATTATTCCACACATCTTATTTTATTCTTCTTTTGTAGTTATTAACTTCAGTTTGAGAGCTTCTAGTTAAAGCTAATGAATTTTTTTTAACTTTTTTTGTAATCACTGAACCAGCACCAACTATACTATTTTTTTCAAGAGTAATTGGTGCAACTAATGAAGAATTAGATCCTATAAATACATTGTCTTTAATTTTTGTTTTACTTTTTTTAACACCATCATAATTACAGGTAATTGTGCCAGCTCCTACATTTACACCTTTGCCTATTTCACTATCACCAATGTACGATAAATGATTAATTTTTGATTTTTTTCCAACTGTACTTTTCTTAACTTCTACAAAATTTCCAATTTTTGATCCTTCTTCAAGAGTAGTACCTGGTCTTAATCTTGCATAAGGTCCAACTTCAACTTTGCTTTTTATTTTACAATCCTCTAAATGCGAAAATGAATTGATAGTTACATTATTGCCAATTTTAACTTTTTTTCCAATGACAACATATGGATTAATAGTAACGTTTTTTCCAATCTTTGTATCTTTTGAAAAAAAAATAGTTTCAGGACCAACCATTTTTACACCAGACTTAATAAAAAATTTACGAAGTTTTTCTTGTTCAGTATTAGAATTTATTTGTTTCATCTGGAAATATTTTTATATTAAGTGTATAGATATCTTAATTCACAATTTATTTCTTAAAAATACTTTATTAATGACTCAAAATTACTCAATATTATTTGACCTAGATGGAACATTGGTTGATACGGCACCTGATTTAATGAATGCCCATAATCATGTAATGAAAAAATATGGTTATCCAACAAAATCTACTGCAGATATTAGAAACCTAGTTGGACAAGGAGCTGGGGCAATGATTGGCAGATCTATATGGGGACAAGCCAAAAAAGAATTTGGTAAAATTGATGACCAAAAAATTAAAGCTGAAATGGTTAAGGATTTTGTTAATTTTTATGGAAAAAATATCATTAAAGAAAGCACACTTATCAATGGTGTAAAAGAATTCTTAAAGTGGTGTAAAGAAAAAGAAATTTCAATGGCAGTTTGTACCAACAAACAAGAACACTTAGCAATTGACCTTTTAAAGAAAATTGGAATTTATGATTACTTTGAGTACGTTGCTGGATCAGATACTTTTGATTATTGCAAACCCGATCCAAGACACATAACAAGTATAATTGAAATCATTGGTGGTGATATAAAGAAATCTTTAATGTTTGGTGATAGTGAAACTGATGCAAATGCTGCAAAGGCTGCTTCTGTTCCTGTTATTTTATTAGAAAATGGTTATACAGAAAAAAATTCTAATGAAATTTACCATAATCATTTGATAAAAGACTTTATTGGTGTTGAAAAGATAGTTTCAACTTACTTAAAAGATTGATTTAATTTTTTTTCTTACTATTAATAGGTTGCATAATTAAGGAGGCCTAATGATTTCGCACAAAGTTAAAGTTTACCCATCAAAAATTCATCTACCTAAAAAAAATCAATTAGCATGGAAAATTGCTGAAATAGCTTCTGATAATGCAAAATTAGATAAAGCAGCTATCGAAATGGTTATTAATAGAATAATTGATAATGCTTCAGTTGCTATTGCTTCTTTAAACAGAAAAGCTGTTATCTCTTCAAGAGAAATGGCTCTAAAGCATCCTAGAAAAAATGGTGCAAATTTATTTGGGATTGATTCAAAATTAAAATTTGATTGTGAGTGGGCTGCTTGGTCAAATGGAACAGCTGTCAGAGAGCTTGATTTCCATGATACTTTTTTAGCAGAAGACTACAGTCATCCAGGAGATAACATTCCACCTATTTTAAGTGTAGCTCAACAAACTAAAAAAAGTGGGCTAGATTTATTAAAAGGAATTATCACGGGTTATGAAATTCAGGTTAATTTAGTTAAAGGAATTTGTTTACACAAACATAAAATTGATCATATTGCACACTTAGGACCAAGTGTTGCAGCAGGACTTGGTACTATGTTAAAATTAAACACTGAAACAATTTACCAAGCAGTTCAGCAAGCATTACATACAACCGTTTCGACAAGACAATCTAGAAAAGGTGAAATCTCTAGCTGGAAAGCTTACGCCCCTGCTCATGCTGGTAAACTTGCAATCGAAGCAGTTGATAGAGCAATGCGTGGTGAAGGTGCTCCAAGTCCAATTTATGAAGGTGAAGACAGTGTTATAGCTAGAATATTGGATGGTAAGAAAGCTTTATATAATGTGCCTCTACCTAAGAAAAAAGAATCTAAGAAAGCGATACTAGAGACCTATACAAAAGAATATTCAGCAGAATACCAGTCTCAAGCACTTATAGATATTGCCAAAAAACTTAATAAAAAAATTCCAAATTTAAATCAAATCAAAAAAATTGATATTCATACAAGTCATCACACTCATTACGTAATTGGAACTGGTGCAAATG
>CALCPL010000176.1 GCA_937897125.1 uncultured Candidatus Pelagibacter sp.
TCTCTATTCGTCGGCAGCGTCAGATGTGTATAAGAGACAGCTAATCATGCATGGAGTAGTCGTACATACTTGGATAAAGTGTTTTCCAACTGGTGATAGGTTATACATTGTATAAAAAGTAGCCACCTCATAGACTTTTATATAAGGCATATCTAAAAACTTTCCGATATATTTCATTGCTGCAAGTGGTATCCAATTATCATTTTGTTTTTGAGCAATATACAACAATGCCATTACAGCACTTTGTTGTTTTCCTTCTGGATATTTAGAAACTATTTCTTTTGCAGCAGCTAGACTATCTGCTGTAAATTCAAATTTTTCAGGTTGTTCTTTTGCAGGTTTTCTTAAGCTCATTATCTGTCAACCTCTCCAAAAACAATGTCTAATGAACCTAAGACAGCAGGCACATCAGCTAACATGTGTCCTTTAATTAAATAATCCATTGCTTGTAGATGTGAAAAGCCTGGAGCTCTAATTTTACATTTGTAAGGTTTGCTAGTTCCATCAGAAATTAAATAAACACCAAATTCTCCTTTTGGTGCTTCAACAGCAGTATAAATTTCATCTTTATCAACACGATAACCTTCAGTAAATAATTTAAAGTGATGAATTAAAGCCTCCATAGATTGCTTAATATCTTTTTTAGGTGGAGGACTAATTTTTCCATCTAATGATTTAATGGGTCCTTTTTCCATTTTACTTAAGCATTGTTTTATTATTGAAACACTTTCTCTCATTTCTTCAATTCGACATAAATATCTATCAAAACAATCTCCATTTTTTCCTACTGGAATTTTAAATTCTAATTCTTCGTAACAGTCATAAGGTTGTGATTTTCTTAAATCCCAAGGAACACCTGACCCTCTGATCATAACTCCACTAAAAGAATAATCTAACGCATCTTCCTTAGTTACAATTCCAATATCAACATTTCGTTGTTTAAATATTCTGTTGTCAGTCAATAATGTCTCAAGATCATCTATTATCTTAGGAAACGATACGCAAAATTTACCTATGTCTTCTTCAAGACCCATTGGTAAATCTTGATGTACACCACCAGCTCTAAAATAATTAGCATGCAATCTTGAGCCAGATGCTCTTTCATAAAATGTCATTAATGTTTCACGTTCTTCAAAGCCCCATAGTGATGGAGTTAAAGCACCAACATCAAGAGCTTGAGTTGTAACATTTAATATATGACTTAATATTCTTCCTATTTCACAAAACATTACTCTAATTAGTTGGGCTCTAATTGGGACATTTATCTTTAAAATTTTTTCTATAGCTAAAGCAAAAGCATGCTCTTGATTCATTGGAGCAACATAATCAAGTCTGTCAAAATAAGGGACAGCTTGCATATAAGTTTTATTTTCTATTAGTTTTTCTGTGCCTCTGTGAAGAAGTCCAATATGCGGATCAGCTTTTTCAACAACCTCTCCATCTAATTCTAAGATTAATCTTAACACACCATGAGCTGCAGGGTGCTGAGGTCCAAAATTTAGATTTAATGTTTTAATTTTTTTTGTCATTTTTAAGGTCAGTTTGATCTTTAATATATTTAGTTCCTTCCCAAGGACTTTCGTAATCAAAGTTTCTATAATTTTGCTCTAACTTAACTGGTTCACTAATAACTTTTTTTAGCTCTTCGCTATATCTAACTTCTGTGTGACCAGTTAAAGGAAAGTCTTTTCTTAAGGGGTGTCCTTCAAATCCATAATCAGTCAGTATTCTTCTCATATCTGGATGGTCTTTAAACTTAACACCATACATATCAAAAACTTCTCTCTCCATCCAATTCGCAGCAGGATAAATAGGTGTTAGTGAGGGTATAACTTCATTTTCACTTATTAGATAACTCAATATAATTCGCTGATTAAACTCATGACTTAAAAATAAATAAACAACTTTAAAACGTTGAGCATTTTCAGGGTAATCAACAACAGTAACATCCATTAACTGTCTAAATTTTGTATTTTCATTACTTTTTATAAATAACGTAACATCTATCAAATCTTCATTATCAATATTGATGTATAGCTGATCATGTCTAATCTCAGTTTTTTTAATCTTTGTTGTAAGTTCTGAGTTTATTTTTTTTTCAAGGTCTATTAAATTTTTCATATAAATTATCTTTCAAAAGATCCTTTGTTTCTAATTTTTTTTTGTAACTGCATAATACCATAAAGTAATGCTTCAGCTGATGGTGGACAACCTGGTACATAAATATCTACAGGGACTATTTTATCACAACCACGAACTACAGAATAAGAATAGTGATAATAACCACCACCATTTGCACAACTTCCCATCGAAATAACATATCTCGGTTCAGGCATTTGATCATAAACCTTTCTTAACGCCGGTGCCATTTTATTGGTTAAGGTTCCAGCTACAATCATAACATCAGATTGTCTTGGTGAACCTCTTGGTGCAGCACCAAATCTTTCTAAATCGTATCTTGGCATTGCTGTTTGCATCATTTCAACAGCACAGCAGGCTAAACCAAAGGCTGTCTCTTATACACATCTCCGAGCCCACGAGACAAGAGGCAATCTC
>CALCPL010000177.1 GCA_937897125.1 uncultured Candidatus Pelagibacter sp.
CTACACCTCTCTATTCGTCGGCAGCGTCAGATGTGTATAAGAGACAGGGTTATAGCTGCTGCACTAAGTAGCTTTGGCAAACTTGTTATCATTAAATCAAAATCCATTAAAAGCCTCTACTATACTTAACTTCAAGTCTATTAATCAATTTCATGCTTAAAAAGGTAAGCATCAAATATAAAACTGCTGCAAAACAATAAAAGAATAAAGGATCTCTAGTAGAGCCTGCTGCAATATAAGATTGTCTCATAATTTCAACTAAACCTGTAACTGATATTAAAGATGTATCTTTTAAAGTGATCTGCCAAACATTACTTAAGTTCGGAATAGCAAGCCTTAACATTTGAGGTAGAATTATTTTATAAAATTGTACAAATTTACTAACCCCTAAAACTTTGGCAGCTTCAAATTGACCTTTATCTATTGACTGTATTGCTCCTCTAAATACCTCTGTTGAATAAGCGCCAGATATAATACCGATTGCAACTGAACCTGTAATAAATGCATTAATTTCTATATATTCAAAGTATCCAAAAATTGAAGCAACATACATGATCGCTCCACTACCCCCAAAAAAGAAAAGGTAAATTACTAATAATTCTGGAACACCTCTGATTACTGTTGTGTAAGTATTGCCAATAAAATTTAGAAATTTATTATTTGATAATTTTAACGGCGTAAAGATTAATGAAAATAAAAAACCAATTAACATTGCAGTAACTGCTACTGCAATTGTCATTAGAGTTGCATAAAACAACTCGTCTCCCCAGCCTGTTTTTCCGAATGATAAAAGATCCATATCGAAAGGGCGACTAAATAAATAGTCGCCTTTTCAAAATATTATTTACATAGAAGCGTCAAAGCCAAAATGCTTGATCGCTAATTTGCTGATGATTCCTTGTTTTCTAGCAGTGTTAATTGCTTTGTTGAAATCTTTAAGAAGTTTTGCATCTCTTGTACCGATTGCATCATCTCCACCTTGTCTAATTCCAACACCAACACCATTACCAAAAGCACCACCTGAAAAAGTAGGTCCAACTAGTACTACTGGTTTTCCTGATTTATCCGCATAATCAGTGAATGCAACTGCTGCAGCTAATGCAACATCACATCTACCAGAAGTTAAGTCTAAGTTTACTTCATCTTGAGTTTTGTAAGTTCTAACATTTACTTTACCTACATCACCAGACTCTAAAAAGTTTTGGTGAATAGTTCCAGTTTGTGTACAAACAGTTTTTCCAGCAAGTGCAGCAGTTAAAGTCTTAAGAGTTTTCTTAACAGCACTTCCACCTAAAGTTAAATTAATACCTTCTGGTGTATCCATGCTCTCTAAACTTGAACCTTTCATTACTGCAAGGGCTGCAACTTCGTCAGCATAACCTTGTGAAAAAGTAATTGTTTTTTGTCTTTCTGCAGTAATTGACATTCCTGCCATGATCGCATCAAACTTTCTCATTAACAAAGCTGGAATCATTCCATCCCAATCTTGTTCAACGATAGTACACTCGTGACCCATGATTTTGCATAGCTCTTCTGCTAACTCAACCTCAAAACCAATAAGAGCACCTGAAGCATCCTTAGAGTTCCATGGTGGGTAAGCACCTTCTGTTCCAATCTTTATTTTATCAGCGTAAACATTTCCGATTAATAATAAAGAAGCAAGAACACTTAATATTGTTTTTTTAAATATATTCATTTTTTCCTCCATATGATTATGGGGATTTATTTCACAAATTTGAGAATTTAAAAAGAAATTTTTAGTGATTAATTGATGATGAAAAGTTCCAAGAACAGTCAAAACTTGGGATGTAAACCCTATCCAAAGTTGTATTTCCAAAATTCTTATTGAAAACATCTAACCATTTCTCTACTTGCTCTGGTTTCTTATCTTGGCTACCCACTTGAGCAGTGATTACTCCATTTGGCTTTAATATTCTAATTAACGAGTCCATATTTTTTGCTGCAAGATCTATGCAAAACTGATCATCGTTAAGATCTACAAAAATTTTATCATATTTATCATCTTCAACAGATTTTATGCTTTCAAAAGCATCTCCCCAAATACATTTAACTGAATTTTTTTCTGTTGATTTATTACCAATGCTTCCAAGGTGTTTGTTGCAAACCTCAACTACTTCTGGATCAAGTTCATACCAGTCTATAAAATCAAAACCTTTAGACATACACTCTCTTGCAACTCCTCCATCACCACCACCAATAATAGCAGCTGTGCCCATGTCTTTATTTAATTTTAAAGCAGCGTTTACAAATGTTGAGCTGTATAAAACTTCATCATTTGTTGCGACTTGAATTTCGTTATCAATAAACAGTGATTTACCGAATTGTTCTAAGTCTAATATTTCAATATCTGTCTCTTATACACATCTCCGAGCCCACG
>CALCPL010000178.1 GCA_937897125.1 uncultured Candidatus Pelagibacter sp.
AGCGTCAGATGTGTATAAGAGACAGGGATAAGCCATGGTGAATATTATTTAATGCATTTACTGGATGGCTTAATGAATGAATTGCACCTAAGCCTTTTTGAAATGCAGTTGAGCCCATACTGGCTGCTGTTAACATATTCATTCTTGCTTCAATATTAGATCCATTGCTAACAGCTTCTAATAGCCACTTATTAATTAATCTCATTCCTTCTAAAGCAATTCCATCTGCCATTGGATGATAACCTGGTGCACAATATGCTTCTAAATTGTGTGCTAGTGCATCCATTCCAGTTGCAGCTGTAATCTTTGCGGGTAATCCAACTGTTAAAACTGGATCCAAAATAACTATTGAAGGTAAAAATTTAGGATGAAAAATAATATTTTTTACACCCGTTTCTTCATTTAATATTACTGACGCTCGTCCAGTTTCAGAACCAGTGCCTGCCGTAGTAGGTACAGCAATTATTGGTGCAATTTTATCAGAGTTTGCTTTAGTCCAATTATCTCCAACATCTTCGAAATCCCAAATAGGTAGATTTTGACCTGACATAAAAGCAACAGCTTTACCAACATCTAAACCACTACCACCTCCAAATGCAATAACACCATCACAATTGTTTTTTTTATAACTATCAACACCTTCATTAACATTCGTGCCAGTTGGGTTACCGACAACATTTGAATATAATGCAGCAAAAATTCCACCCTCTTTTAAAATTGATAAGGTGTTTTTAACAATATCTGATTGAGCCAATCCATTATCAGTAACAAGCAATGGCTTGTTAATGTTTAAATTTTTACATGCTGAAGCAATATCATTAATTCTATTTTCACCTACCCACATTGTAGTAGGATAATTCCAGTTGTATTTTTGCATATTATGTTTTAGTGTTTTGTAAAGTTAGTTGATGTATATCACTTTCTAAAATAATTTTAACCGAAATATTTATGCAAAAAACAATTACACCTATTGATAATACCCTTTATATCGAAAGAAATTATGATGGAGCTAAAATAGAAGAAACTATTAATGGCTCAATGAAAGCTCAAAAAGTGTGGGCTGATCTAGATATTAAAGAAAGAGTAAAGCTATTAACAAGTTTTGTTGAAGATTTTTTATCAAGAAGTGATCTGATTTGTGAAGAACTAAGTAGACAAATTGGTAGACCTATTTCTCAAGCGGCTGGTGAATTAAAGGGCTTTAAAGAAAGAGCTGATTACATGCTATCTATTGCAGAAAAGAAATTAGCAAATATTGATGTAGCAAAAGATGATAATTTTAAAAGTTATATAAAAAGAAAAGCTCTTGGAGTAGTATTTGTAATAGCGCCGTGGAACTATCCATACCTTGTTGCGGTAAACTCTATAATACCAGCTATGGCAGCAGGTAATTCTGTTATTTTAAAACATTCTGCTCAAACCCCTTTATGTTCTGAGCAACTTTACCAATCAGCTAAAAAAATTCTGCCTAAGGATATTTTTAATTATTTACATTTAAATCATGAAGATAGTTTAAAAATTGTTTCTGATAAGCGAATTAATTTTGTCTCGTTCACTGGATCAGTAAAAGCTGGTTATGACGTTCAAAAAGCAACTCAGAATAAATTTATTGATATGACGTTAGAATTGGGTGGTAAAGATCCTGCTTATGCAAGATATGATTGTGACTTAGAAAAAACAGTTGAAAATTTGGTTGATGGATCTTTTTTTAACTCAGGTCAATCATGTTGTGGAATAGAAAGAATTTATGTTGATGAAAAAATTTATAATAATTTTTTAGAATTGTTTATTTCAAAAACTTATAATTACAAGCTTGGAAACCCTTTAGAAAAAGAAACCAGCTTAGGTCCTGTGGTTAAACTATCAGCTGCTGATTTTATTTTACAACAAATGAACTCTGCAATTGATAAAGGTGCTAAAAAAATGATTGATGAAAATAAATTTATGTATCCAAAAGAACATAAAAATTATTTAATTCCACAAGTTTTAACCAACGTAACTCATGATATGAGTTTTATGACAGAAGAAACGTTTGGACCATCTGTTGGAATAATGAAAGTTAAAGATGAAAATGAAGCTATTAAATTAATGAATGATAGCCCATATGGTTTGACCGCTTCTATTTGGACAAAAGATATTGAGATTGCAGAAAAAATTGGTAACCAGGTTGAAACAGGAACTTTCTATATGAACCGATGTGATTACCTTGATCCAGCATTATCTTGGACCGGTGTTAAAGAAACTGGAAAAGGCTGCTCATTATCAGAAGTTGCTTATGAAAAATTAACTTCACCCAAAAGCTTTCACTTAAGAAAAGAACAATAAAATGAAATTAGATTTTAAAGGTAAGGCTGCTGTAATCACTGGTGCAAGTGGTGGCATGGGCTTAGAGATGTCAAAAAAACTATCTCAAAATAATATTTCAGTTTTAATGTTAGATTTAAAAAGTCCTGGTAAAGAATTTTTAGATAATAATAGAAAATGTGAATTTAAAAAAGTTGATGTAACTAATTTTAAAAAATTGAAATTATATATCGACAATTTTTACAAAAAACACCAAAGATTGGACTACTTAGTTAATACAACTGGTGTTCTTTGGTTTGATAAAGATGTCTCAGCGGTCAATATAGATTCTAATGTATGGGATAAAGTTTTTGAAATAAATCTAAAATCTATGATGTATCTTTCAAAAATTATTGTGCCTAGAATGATTAAAAACAAATTTGGTTCAATGGTACATATATCTTCCATTGATGCGTTATCTGGTGATGACAAACCTCAAGATGCCTATGGTGCTTCAAAAGCAGCAATGATTAGACTTTCAAAGTCTTTTGCCATTCAATTTGCATCTAACAAAATTAGATCAAATATAATCTTACCTGGGCCAATAGATACGGGTATGCAGATTAGATGGAAAAAAAATCCTAATACAAAGAAAAATTTAGAAAAATTTATTCCTTTAAATAAAGTAGGTAAACCCGAAGATATTTCAAATGCTTCTTTATTCCTATTAAGCGATCAAGCAGGTTATATTACTGGAACTGAATTGATTGTTGATGGGGGTCTTACGGCTAAGCCGTAGTTATTAACTTTAGGCGCCTCTTTCTTGAGGCGCCTAAAAAATATTTATTATCTGTACGGGTATCCAGCTTTTTCCATTGTGTTTGCATACAACTTAAATGCATCTACAACTTTTTTAGCTCTTGGACTAATACTTGAAGTCTCATCCCAGAATGCTTTAGAGTCATTTACGACTTTAGCCCATTCATTATCAGGAAGACTTGTTAGTTCCATTTTTTTCCCATTAACACGAAGATCAGCTTCTCCACCCCAATACCAAACTTGTCTATAATAATGAGAGTCATTAATAGACATTCTGTAAAGTGCTTGAAGTTTTGGACTTAATTTGTCCCAAGCTTTTTGATTAGCAAAGTATGATCCAAACCATGCTCCTGTAACAGAGTTAGTTAGCGCATACTTACAGATATCAGCCCAACCCACTTCATATGCCTCAGTAAATCCGCACCAAGCAACACCATCCAATTCTCCGGTTTGCATAGCAACCTCAACATCATCCCAAGGAACCGTAACTGGTATTAGGCCATATTGAGCTAAGAATTTTCCAGCAGTAGGTACACCAAAGACTCTTAAGCCCTTCATGTCTGCTAAAGAAGTAACTTTTTTCTTCACAGTGAAAAGATGGCATGGGTCCCAAGCACTTGTGCTTAACCATTTAACACCTTTGACTTCACTATATGCTTCATCCCAAATTTCATTTAAACCGTAATATTTAAATAAAGCTGGAACATCTAAGCTATATCTGGTTGCAAATGGAAAATACCCTCCAAAGACAGAGATATCAACGGGTGATCCCATTGTAGCATCATCACTTTGTACGGCATCTAAAGTACCTGCTTGCATGGCTCTAAATAGTTCATCAGTAGGAACTAATTGATCGGCATAATACAGTTCAATTTCCATTTCACCATAAGCAGCTTTGTTAAATGCTTCTATTTGTGGCTTTATAACATGCGCACCAAGTGGGGCTCCAGAATACGTTTGTAGCCTCCATTTGATTGGGTTTGATGCAGAATAAGCATAAGGTGCTTTAACAACACTTGCTCCTGCTACACCAAAAGTTAACAAGCCAGCTTTCTTAATAAACGATCGCCTTTTACTTGTTATTAGTTTTTTTTCTTTTTTCATTAACTCTCCCTGTTAGTTAAAAAGTATTTGTAAAGCCTATTATAAAAAAAATTATGATTAAACTAAAAAATGAATTATTTTTTTCTATTAAACGGTAATTTTTTTAACTTTAAAACTTAAAGTTGTATTATTATTTTTATAGATACTTATTTGGAAGATAAGTTGCAATTTGAGGAAAAACCATAACCAAAATTAATGCTAAGAGCATTACAAGGAGAAACGGTGTAATAGATCTGTAAATATCAGATAAGGTTATTTCTTTTGGTGCCATAGCCCTCATAAGAAATAAATTATAGCCAAATGGAGGGGTCATATATGCAATCTGACATGTAATTGTATAAAGAACACCATACCAGATTGGATCAAATCCTAATGAGATAATTAGAGGTACATAAAGTGGTGCCACTATAACTAACATCGCCGTATCATCTAAAAACATTCCCATAAATATGTACGAAAGTTGCATCATAATTAAAACTCCCCAAGGAGTTAAATGCCATCTTTCTATAAATAAAGTTTCAATTGCACGCGCAGCCCCTAGGCCATCAAATACTGCTCCAAAACATAGTGCAGCTAATATTATCCACATAAACATGCAAGAAACACCAAGAGTTTTTCTAAGTGTTGTATCAAGAACTTTTCGAGTAAATCTTTTTTTGTAGATAGATGCTAAAGTTGCAAGTAAAGCACCTACAGCAGAACACTCAACTAAACTTGCTATACCCATTAAGAATAATCCAGTCATGGACATAAATATTACAAATGGAATTATTCCAGCTGTTAAAAGTTTTAGTTTTTCTTTAAGTGGAATATCTCTTTCTTTTTTACTTAATACTGGACCTAATTCAGGTTGAAGACGACATCTTACATAAATATAAATTATAAATAAGGTAGCCATTAAAAGACCTGGTAAAAGTCCTGCAAGCCAAAGTTTACTTACTGGTTGACGTGCGATCATGCCATAAAGAACCATTACGACGCTTGGAGGTATTAAGATTCCTAGCGAACTACCCGCTTGAACGACACCAGTAATCATTCGTTTATCATAATTTCGTTTTAACATTTCAGGGAGGGCAATTGTTGCTCCAATAGCCATACCTGCAACACTCAATCCATTCATAGCTGAAATTCCAACCATCATGAACATTGTGCCAATTGCTAAACCCCCTTTTATTCCACCAAAAAATACATGGAACATTTTATATAAATCACTAGCAATACCTGACTCTGAAATCATAAAACCCATGTAAATAAAAAGTGGAAGTGTAAGCATCGGATACCATTTAAAAAGTTTCCATGTAGCCGTATATGGCATTTCGATAGCTCCATTTCCCCAAACCAATAATGCTGAAATAACAGCTACAAATCCAATTGCACCAAATACTCTTTGACCAGTAAACATCATTGCTAACATCGTTATAAACATGAACAATGCAATAAATTCATAACTTAGATATTGAGCTAACATTATATTTTAATATTTTTAACTTTTGCTATGTCTTTAATCAACATTGAGAAAGCTTGTAATAGCATTAAAAGTATACCTAATAACATCAAAGATTTTATTGGCCAAACATAAGGTGCCCATGCAGTAAAAAGTTTTTGTTTATACTCTAAAGTATATTGTAAACTTGAAATAGAGCCATAAAGGAGAATTGCTAAGAAAAAAATCAAAAAAATACTGGTAAAAATATCCATTTTAGCTTTTCCTTTTGTTGATAACCTTCCATAGAATAAATCCATTCTGACATGATCATCTGTAATCATAGAGTAACCACCGCCAAGCAAATAATATGCAGTAAGAGTGAATTGAGCCATTTCTATAATCCACATTAAAGGGTAATTAATTATGTTTCTCGTAACGAAAGATAATATTAAAAGAAACATCATAAAAAAAACACCGTACATTACAAATCTCCCAACTTTGGTACAAATGTTGTCTATTATATTTACATAAATTGAAAATATTTTTGGCATAAATTTCTACTTTTTATTCTTTTTTATTTCTTCTTCACAAAATTTTTTAGCTTCTTTTAGATCTGTAATTTTTGATTTAGATAATTTTTGACTTCCAGCTAGGCAGGCATCGACAGCTCTTTTTAAATTATGATCACTAAAATTTAGAATAACCACCATTCCAAGCACTATAAAAACAAATATTAATATATTTTTTACCATTGAATTTCTAATTTCTTATT
>CALCPL010000179.1 GCA_937897125.1 uncultured Candidatus Pelagibacter sp.
TGAAAAAATTTAATGAATTTTATAAA
Organism: uncultured Candidatus Pelagibacter sp.; assembly: GCA_937897125.1. The sequence goes on from CALCPL010000179.1 coordinate 27, forward strand.
GCTGAAAATTATCACCAAGATTTTTATGAGAAAAATTTTTTTCGGTATTTAGCTTATAAAAAAGCGTGCAAAAGAGAGGAAAGATTAAATGAACTATGGAATAATTAATTTATACTATTTAATTTTATCCATTTATCAGTATGAGATAAGAATAATCTAATCTGGTGAAAAAATTACAGATTTTAAAGAAAGGTTTTTTAGACGTAATACCCCTTACCATTCCAGTAATACCTTTTGGAATTATTTATGGAGTGATAGCCATCGAAATTGGCTTAAGCCCCCTAGTGGCATTTTGCATGTCATTTATTATCTTCGCTGGATCTTCCCAAATTGCATTTGCTCAACTTTTTTCTGCAGGAGCCTCTCCCTTGGTTATGGTTAGTTCTGTTGCAGTTATTAATTCAAGACACTTTCTTTATGGGGCAGTTCTTTCGCAGTATTTGAATAAATTAAATTGTTATTGGAAGATTCTTTTGGGTTACTTAATGACTGACCAGGCTTTTAGTGTTTCTCTTTCGTACTTTAAAAAAAATTATAAGAAAAAAAATGCTCATTTTCATATGCTTGGGTCTGGCCTTACCCTTTGGTTTTTGTGGCAGTTATCGACTTTGGCTGGAATTATTTTAGGAAATATAGTTCCTGAGCAGCTAGGCTTAACATTTGCAATACCTTTAACTTTTTTATCATTGATTATTTCTGAATTAAGAAAAAAAGATCATTTAATTGTCATTGCAGTATCAGGCCTAGCTTCTCTTGCCCTTTATGATTTTCCTTTTAAAATTTATATTATTGTTTCTGCCTTTTTAGCTTTGGGAGTTTCTTATATTTTAATTACTAAATTTAAAAAATTTTAATATGATTTGGTTTTGGGTTTTAATAGCTGGAGTGGTTACTTTTTTAACAAGATACTCTATGATAACTTTCATAAATCCAAAAACATTAAGCAAGACATCTAAAGAAGTATTAAAGTATGTTCCTTCTGCTGTATTTCCAGCTATAATTTTTCCTGCAATTTTTTTAGATCAAGAAGGTTATTTTCTAAATAGTAATAGTCCACAAATTTGGGGATTTTTGATTGCGGTAATATTTGGGTATTTTTTTAACAATATTATTTTAACTATAGTTTCGGGTTTAGTTAGTTTCTGGATTTTTACTTTTTTATTTTGATCAGCCTAATTTTCCAAGAAATGGTAAAGCTTCTAGCAAATAAAAGCCAATAGACTGAAGTTTAGAAGTCAAGATTAAAATACCAGTAACTATTAAAATTAACCCAGAAATCTTCTGAATGTTAGAAATAAATTTTCTAGCCTTTTTAGAAAATATGAGAAAGTTTCCCATATAATATCCAGCAAGAACAAAAGGAATTCCTAGCCCAATGGAATAAGTGATTAAAAGAAATATTCCTTGAATTAAAGTATTTTCTAAAGAAGCTAAAGCTAAAATAGACCCTAGAATAGGACCAATACACGGGGTCCACCCAAAAGCAAATCCCATTCCTACGATGAGAGGAAAGAAAAAGCTATTTGAATATTTCGATATATAAAATTTAAATTCATTATTTAAAAAATTAAATTTTACAATACCAAGCAAATACAAACCAAAAAAAATAATGATAATTGCAATTACATTAGAAAATATATGTGATTTATTTAAAAGGAAAGATCCAAAAAAAGTAGAAGATGCACCTAAAAGAATAAAAATAATAGAAAAGCCAAGTACAAAAAGTAAAGATTTTTCTAATATAAAATATTTTGATTTTTTTTGAAGTTTTTCTAAATCAGTGCCACAAATAAAGGATAAATATCCTGGTATTAATGGAAGCACGCAGGGAGATAAAAAACTCACAATACCTGCAACAAAACTTAAAAAAAGAAGAGACACTGCTTAAATTCCTAGTAATTTATTTAACTGATTTTCCGAATCTAATTGGTAAATTTTATCACAATCACCAATATAATTATCACCTGCAAATATTTGGGGAACAGTTCTTGCCCCATCAGATTTTTCTAGCATCTCATTAAATTTATCTGGGTTTTGATTAAGATTAATTTCTACAAACTGAATTTTTTTTAATGTAAGCAAAGATTTAGCTTTTGTACAAAATGGACAGTAGTCTTTTGTATAAATAGTTATTTTGTTCATTTTCTTTATTTATCAAATGCACATCTAAAACCAACATAAATTGCATAAAATTTGGAGGGCTTGTATTGAGCGCCTGTTACTTTTGTCATGCTTGCTCCATACCACCAAGATGCACCTGCCGTTAAGGATTTGTCTTCTTTAGTATCAGCAACCCATTCCCAAACATTACCTCCCATAGCCACCAGACCATTAATACCTTCTGGCAGAGTAGTTACATCAACATGTTTGTTGTAACCAAGCACACCCTGAGAGTTCATATTTTTAGCTTTATCACCGCTCGGATATTTATAGATTTTGTTTATTTCAAATAGTTTAGAGGATAAAATTTGTTTGTAGGCAGATATCTTCCACTCTTTAAAAGTTGGCAATCTTCCATTGATTGACTGGCAATATTTTTCAGCTTCAAATCTATTAATGTGAACGGTAGGTTCTAATAAGTTTTTAGGTGTGCTTCCGTACGGGCTTTTGTAGTTCCAGCCATCTCTCTTTTCCCATCCAGTACCCCATTCATATCCACCACCATTTCTTTCTGCCAATGTTATATAATTATTTTTTCTAGCAAATTGTTCAAATTCTTTAATCGTAACCTCATACTTATTAATAAAAAAATTTTCTATTTTAATTTTTGGATTTTCAAAAGAGTTTCCCTCTGTGGATAAAGATATAATAAATAAAAAAATAAAAAAAATTTTCATATATATAATAATTATGAGTAATTTTAATAAAGTCAAAATATTTATGGAAACGTTTGGTCAAAAAGTAGAAACCAAACCTTCTTTTCCAGAGCAAAAAATACAAGATTTAAGATATGAACTTATTAGAGAAGAGCTAGAAGAGCTAAAGGTTGCCTTGGAAGAAAAGAATTTGAAAGAAGCTGCAGATGCCTTAACAGATATTCTTTATGTTACTTATGGAGCTGGACATGCATTTGGTATTAATTTGGACAAATGCTTTGAAGAGGTTCAGACATCAAATATGAGTAAATTAGGAGAAAATGGCAAGCCTATTTATAATGAAGCTGGAAAAGTAATGAAAGGTCCTAACTATTTTAAACCAAATCTTAAAAAGTTTATTGATTAAATAATTATAACATTTAGAAAGGCAAACTTATGAAAGAATATAAAATAGCATCTATTGCAGGAGATGGAATAGGAAAAGAAGTTACTCCTGAAGGAATTCGAATTTTAAAAAAAGTAGCTGAGCAACACCAGTTCAAAATTCACTTTGATGAATTTGATTTTGCTTCGTGTGATTATCATGAGAAGCATGGAAAAATGCTACCAGACAATTGGAAAGATCAGATCGGAAAACATGATGCTATATTTTTTGGAGCAGTGGGAATGCCAGATCAATTACCAGACCACATTTCTTTATGGGGATCCTTACTTAAGTTTAGAAGGGAATTTGATCAGTACATCAATTTAAGACCTGTAAAATTAATGCCGGGAGTGCCTTGTCCACTAGCAAACAAAAAACCAGGGGACATTGATATGCTTATTGTCAGAGAAAATACAGAAGGTGAGTATTCTTCAGTAGGCGGGAGAATGTACAAAGGGACCGATAGAGAAATTGCCATTCAAGAAACTATTATGTCAGCACAAGGTATTGATAGAGTTATGAAACTGTCTCTTATACACATCTGACGCTGCCGACGAATAGAGAGGTGTA
>CALCPL010000180.1 GCA_937897125.1 uncultured Candidatus Pelagibacter sp.
CTACACCTCTCTATTCGTCGGCAGCGTCAGATGTGTATAAGAGACAGGAGCTAAAGTGATAAATATCATTCTCCATCCAACTATTGGTAAAAAAAATTGTACAGGTAAACTAGAAGAGAGCATTCCAATTGCTCCTACCATTAACATCCATGAGTTTGCTCTTTGTTGTGTTTCGTCTTGATACCAAATTCTGTAAGCAGTTAACGGCCCCATCAAACAAGCACCCACACCTATTCCAATTAAAATTCTTGATAATAAAAGAGTAATAAAATTTTCTGATAAAGAAAATGAAATCATTCCCAATACGGCTATAAGTAAAAAATATGATACTATTTTTTTTGGTCCTTTATTATCCAATAAATAACCCAATGGTATTTGAACAGCAGCAAAACCTAAAAAATATCCACCTCCCAAAAGTCCTAGGTCACCAGCTGATAAATTAAACTCTGATATAAGATTAGGTGAAATAGTTGCAGTGATTGCTCTTAGTAAATTAGAGATATAATAACCAAGAGCAAATACTAAAAATATAGTTATCGCTTTTTGTTTTGGTAAAATAACTTTATTCATAATTAAAAATTATAAAGAAATTAATTTACTTTATTTTTGCAATTTCCTGTTTTGAAAAACTCATCAATATTGTCTATAGCTAGATTGGCCATAGCAATTCTTGTGTGCTTAGTAGCGCTTCCAAGGTGAGGTAAAATAAAAACACTTTTAATTTTTAAGTAACCTGGGTTTAAATTTGGTTCCCCTTTATAAACATCAAGACCTGCTGCATAAATTTTTCTTCTATTTAGTGCATCTATTAAAGCATCATCATCAACAATATCTCCACGAGCTACATTTGTTATAACAGCACCTGTTGGAAAATATTCTAATGTTTCTTTATTAATTAAATTTTCTGTTTCTTTTGTTGCAGGACAACAAATTGATAATACATCCGAAACCCCAAAAAGACTTTTGATACTGTCGTGATATATAGCTCCCTGTTCTTTTTCTTCAGTCAGTTTTGATCTGTTATGATAATGAATAATCATACCTAAAGATTTTGCTATTTTTGCAATCTTTTGTCCTATTCTTCCCATACCTAAAATTCCAAGTCTTGAACCTGTTAACTGTTTTCCTATCAAATAATCTGCTGACCATTTCCAGTTACTTTCTTTTGCAGATTGAATACCTTCTGGAACTCTTCTACATGCTCCAAGAATTAATAAAATTCCAATCTCTGCTGTAGCATCTGATAAAACTTCTGGCGTATTAGTTACTGCTATTCCTCTTTTTTTAGCTGCTTCTAAATCAATATTTCCAAAACCAACTGCAAAATTAGAAATTACCTTAATACTATCTGGTAATTTACTTATAGTATCTTCATCCATCTTATCAGTTAACGAGGTTAATATTGCATCATGGCCTTCACTTAATTCAATAAGTTTTGACTGAGAATACAACTCATCATTACCATTAAGTTTTGTATCAAATGTTTTTAAAGCTTTTTCCTCAGATTCTCTTAATAATTTTCTCGTAATTATAATTTTTTTCATAGTTAATTTTTTTGTAATATTTTTGGTTTTGGACCACCAGTATACCAATCTAATATCTCAATGGTATGTAAAATTGGAGTTTTTGTTCCATTAGAAATTTGAGTAATACAACCTATATTTCCTGTTGAAATAAAATCTGGTTTCAAACTTTCAATATTTTTTACTTTTTTACTTAATAGTTCTTTGGCAATTTCAGTTTGCAAAATATTATAAGTTCCAGCAGATCCACAACAGATGTGGCCTTCTGGAATTTCCATAATTTCATTATTTGTTTTTGAAAGTAATGACATGGGTTGACTGTGTACTTTTTGTCCATGTTGCATTGAACATGCGGAATGATAAGCGATTTTATATTTCTTTTCTTTTGCTTTAAAGTTTAATTTTAAATTAGTATCTAAATATTCAGAAACATCTTTTGTTAAATCAGAAATTACTTTTGCTTTCTTTTTCATTTCTTCATCATCTTTGAAAATGAAACCATAGTCTTTCATAGTAGTTCCACAGCCAGAAGTATTTGATAAAATAGCGTCTAAATTGCCCTTTTGATGTTCGTCATACCAAGTATTGATATTATTTCTAAAATCTTGGTGCGCATCATCTTCTTTTCCCAAATGATGATTTAATGATCCACAACATCTAATCTTTTTAGGCACAACCACTTCAACTCCATGTCTATTTAAAAGTCTGATTGTTGCCTCGTTAATTTGAGGAGAAATTTCTTTTTGTACACAGCCTGTTAAAAGAGCAACTCTTGCAATTTTATTTTTACCACTTGCGGAATAAACTTCTTTTTGTTTTATGGTTTTTTTTGGAAAACTTGTTGGCATCAAATTCATCATGTCTTTTATTTTTAATGGCATTAAAAACTGAAAAGGTTTAGCTAATTTAACCATATAACTTGCTAATCTAAAATATCCAGTATTCGGCAACACTACTGATAAAAAGTTTCTAATTGTTCTATCAAAAAAAGATCTTTCATAGTTTTTTTCAATATATTTTTTACCATGATCAATGATGTGCATATAATTTACTCCAGCAGGACAAGTGGTCATACAGCTATAGCAAGACAAACATCTATCTATATGTTTTACTGTTTTTGCTGTTGGCTTTTTTTGATTTTCCAACATGTCTTTAATCAAATAAATTCTTCCTCGCGGTCCATCTAATTCGTCACCAAATATTTGATGGGTTGGACAAGTTGCATTACAAAAACCACAATGAACACACTTTTTAAAAATTTTTTCTGTTGCAGCATTGTCACTGTCTTTTAATTGTTTTTCAGTAAAGTTTGTTTGCATTAAATTCCTCTATACATTTTTCCAGGATTAAAAATTCTTTTAGGATCAAAACTTTTTTTGATCTTTTCTGATATTAAAAGTCTTGTATCGTCTACTGTAAAAATTGTTTCTTCGTAATCATATTCATCCGATGTCTTTATGATAGTTAAATAACCACCTAATTCCTTGGTCAATTTTTTAATATCGCTAACCTTAGAGTTCTTCTTTGATTGAACCTCTATCCAATATAATGAGCCACACCAATCAATGTAATATTTATACTTATTACCTAAGAATTGCATCAACCTAGGGCCTTTTGAAGGAGGTACTACTACTCTTAAAAGGTTATTCTTTGTTAGTTTAAATATCTCAAGATTATTTATTTTTTTCCAAAATGGTGTTGATTGATGAACATCTAAAACTGTTGTGTTCAGCTTACTAAGTTCAAGCTCAATTGTTAAAGCTTTTAATTTTTCATCTATTGAGATTTTATCTCCTTCTATTCTTAGCGCTAAAAATGAACCTTTGTACTTTAAGTCATTAAACTTAAAAACCATCTCTTTGTTTTGGTCATAATTTTCATCTTTGGGTTCTTCGGGCATATAAATCGCACCTGAAACTTCACTACTTGAACTGGATATCTTGTCAAATAAGCTTTTAACTAATTTTTTGTCATCAGTATGAATTGTAATTGTATTAGATGATTTTTTTTTAGGTAAAACTTTTAATGTTATTTCAGTTAAAGCAACTAAAGTTCCAAAAGATCCTGTGACTAGTTTTGATAAATCATAACCTGTAACATTTTTTACAACTGTCCCACCTGATTTAATTATATCTCCTTTACCATTCACACCTCTAAAACCTAAAATATGATCTCTTATACTTCCCACTTTAAATCTTCTAGAGCCAGCAAAATTACAAGCTAAATGACCTGCTATGGTACCCTTATTTGATTTTCCATTTTCAATAAATCCAAAATCAATTGGCTCAAAGGCTAACTCTTGATTATTTTTTTCT
>CALCPL010000181.1 GCA_937897125.1 uncultured Candidatus Pelagibacter sp.
TATAAGAGACAGCAATTTCTTCTCTAGTAAGTTGACCTGATATAATAGGATTATAAGCCATTATTCCTTTTGCAACTTCACCATCTGCAATACCTTGCACTTCAACCTCATGTAAATTACAAAACTTTGAAATTTGTTTGAAAGTAAGTGTTGTATTTTCTACTAACCAAACAGCTGTTGCCATTGGCATTAATGGTACGTTTGACATTTAATCTTTCTTTTCTGATCTGAAGTTTTGGAATTTTTTATTGAATTTGCTTACACGACCCTTGTCCATTAATTTTTGTTTTCCACCTGTCCAAGCAGCATGAGATTTTGGATCGATTTCTAATTTTAAAACTTCTCCTTCTTTTCCCCAAGTTGATCTTGTTTCAAATTGAGTTCCATCAGTCATTTCTACTTTAATTGTATGGTAGTTTGGGTGTATGTCTTTTTTCATATCGAGACTTATAGCAAAAGAATTTTATAAAACAATTAAAAGTTCTTTAATTTTTCAAGCATTTTGTCATTAATTGCCATGCTAGAAGCTCTTATTTTGATGTTTTTATTTTGTGAGAGGTCAATTTCATTAATTAAGCCACCTGCCTCTTTTACCAATATTATGCCAGCAGCTATATCCCATAAATTTAAATCATTTTGAAAATAACCATCATATCTCCCAGCTGCAACGTAGGCAATATCAAGTGCTGCACTTCCAGATTTTCTTAAAGGTAAGTCGACTTCATTTTTAGTTGCTCCTCCTGTCGCAAACAAGCAGCTATTAAGCTCTCTTTTTTTTGATACTCTAATTCTTTGATTATTAAAGAACGCACCACTTTCTTTTTCAGCATAAAACATTTCATCTTTTATTGGATCATAAATTAACCCCGAAACTATTTCATCACCAGATTTTAAAGCAATTGATATTGCAAAGTGAGGAACACCATGTAAAAAATTTGTAGTACCATCTATAGGATCTATTATCCATGTGTGTTCTTTATCTTTATTAGTTTCAGAACCATCTTCTTCACTAATAATAGAATAGTAGGGTCTTGCTTTTTTTAATTCTTCTATAATTATTTTCTCAGCTTTTAAATCAGCATTTGATACAAAATCAGTAGGTCCTTTGATTGAAACTTGTAGTTTTTCTATTTCTCCAAAATCTCTAATTAAAGCTCTAGATGCTTTTTCTGCAGCCTTTATCATGACATTTAGATTGGCTGATATTGATTGCATATGATTTATATTTTTTTGACATATTCCATAGTTCTCGTATCAACTATGATTTTATCTCCGCTTTCAATAAATGGAGGGACTTGAATATTTACACCATTATCTAAAGTTGCGGGTTTGTAAGAAGAGGAAACTGTTTGCCCTTTTAAAGCAACATCTGTTGTATCAATTGTGCATGTTACTTGATTGGGCAGCTCAACTGTTAAAGGTTTTTCATTATAAAAACTTATACTGACTTCTAAGTTTTCTGTTAACATTTTACCTTTTTCTCCAATTGTTTCTTTTTTAATATTAATTTGTTCATAAGATTTTGGGTCCATGAAATAATAATCAGTTTCATCACCATAAAGATAATTAAACTTTGTTTCATCTAATGAAGCTTTTTCAACAGACTCACTTGATCTAAATCTTTCATTTAATTTTGTATTTTTATTCACACTTTTCATTTCAACTTGAGCAAAAGCACCACCTTTGCCAGGTTTCACATGCTGTGTTTTTAAGACTTGCCAAAGATCATTTTTATATTCAATTAACATCCCAACTCTAATTTCACTTGCGTATAATTTCATTTTAATTTTTTAATAGCTTCTAATGGTTTGTATTTTTTATTATTCCAAATGTAGCCTGAAATAGCTAAAAAGTTAGCTTTATTCAATAAAAGTTTTTTATAATTATTAAGCTTTATACCGCCAATAGCTACAATTGGTATGGACGTTATTTTTTTAATAGATTTTAATACAGTTAAACTAGCTCTATATTTAACAATCTTAGTTTTGGATGCATAAAATGCACCAAAAGCTAAATAATCAGCACCATCATTAATAGCTCTCTTTGCTAGATTAATAGAATTATGACAGGTCACACCAATAATTTTGTTCTTCAATATTTTTCTAGCTTTTATCAAGTCCATATCTTTTTGACCTAAATGACAACCGTCTGCATTTAGTTTTTTAGCAAGTAGAGGGTCATCGTTGATTAAAAATTTAACTTTGTACTTATTGCAAATTTTCTTAATTTTTTTTCCAATAATTAGTTTATTTGAATTTGTTTCTTTTTTAAGTCTTAGTTGAAAGAAACTTATTTTTTTTGAACTTAATACAAGAGCTAAATCATCGTAAAAATTTATATTAGATATCTTATTTGGAGAAATTAGATAAACAAATTTCTTATTTATTTTATTTTGCTTCAAGTTCTTTTGACCATTTGCCTTGAGCTGCAAGTGTGCACATATTTGCTCTGTGGTTAAAGACTTTTTGAGTGCCACTAGTATTATTAATATCTTTTGACCAAAATTTAAGTGCACTTTGTTGTAAGGCTCTACCATATGAATAAGTCATAATAAAATTTGTGTCATTATACTTATTAATTAAGTTTAAATTCTCTGTTGCTTCTACTTCTGTTTGTCCACCAGATAAAAAAGCAATTCCTGGTACGTCAGTTGGTACATTTTCTTTTAAGCATTTTAAGGTAAGTTTTGCAACTTCTTCACTTGATATTTTTTTATCAGAAGTAGTTCCTGCTAAAATCATATTAGGCTTTAAAATTATTCCACTTAAATCAATTTTGTGAATCATTAATTCTTCAAAGCATTTTTTAATAACTTCAGAAGTTTTATTAAAACAAGTTTCAGCAGAATGATCTCCATCCATTAAAACTTCAGGTTCTACAATTGGAACCATTCCACATTCTTGGACTAAAGCTGAATATCTTGCCAGTGCATGAGCATTAGAGTGAATGGATAATTTGCTTGGATATTTATCTGAAATGTTAAAAACGCCTCTCCATTTTGTAAATCTTGCTCCAAGTTTATAGTAGTCCTTTAGTCTTTCTCTTAAGCCATCCAGGCCTTCTGTAATTTTTTCCTCATGAGAGCCTGCCAGAATTTTTGCACCTGTATCAACTTTAATTCCTGGAACTGCTCCAGACTTAGAAATTAATTCTGGAATAGTCTGCTTCAAGTTAGATGTTTGGTTGATGGTTTCATCATATAAAATAACACCACCAATAAAATCTTTCATTCCACTTGATGAGAAAAGAGTTTCTCTAAATAAAAGTCTATTTTCTGGGCTGGAGGGTACATTAACGGACTCTAATCTTTTAGTCATGGTTCCATTGCTTTCGTCCGCCGCAAGGATTCCTTTACCATTAGACAATATTTTTAATGCAATTTTGTTAAGTTCTGACATGTTAATTAAGAGCCTTTATACCAGGAAGTTCTTTTCCTTCAAGATATTCTAAAAAAGCACCACCCGCAGTTGAAACAAAATTAAAATTGTTAATTGCTCCAATACCATTCAAAAGAGAAACAGTATCACCACCACCTGCAACTGAGTAAATTGTATTATTCTTATTTTTTTCAATAATTTTTTTTGCTATTTCAATACTTCCTTTAGCAAAGTTAGGATTTTCAAAATAACCTGCAGGCCCATTCCATAAGATAGTACTACTTTCTTCAATTAATAAATTAATAGCTTTAATTGTCTTGGGACCAATATCTAAAATTAACTCGTCTTTAGAAATATTATTTAGTTCCTTTATTTCAGCTGATCCTTTCAAGTCTTTCCCCACAGCAACATCTGTCTCTTATACACATCTGACGCTGCCGACGAATAGAGAGG
>CALCPL010000182.1 GCA_937897125.1 uncultured Candidatus Pelagibacter sp.
TCTCTTAATAAATTTGTAAACATTCTAACTAATGCCATGGTTGTAGACATTTCTTTTTCACCCGTTGATACTTTCATAAAATCAAAAATATCTTTTGCTGGTGCTTTAATAGGTTTTGAATATGTTGTTCTTTCAGGTAAGAAACCACCAAGTCTCATTCTCTTTTCTTTAATATACTTAATCTCTAATGATTTTTCATCAGGCTTGAAATACTCAACATTTTTTACTTGTTCATCTGTTAATGGGACATCAAAACGATCTCTATAATATAGCAAATCATCTACATCTAATTTTTTAGTTTGATGAGTAGTGTTAACACTTTCACCTGTTTTTCCCATACCATAACCCTTAATGGTTTTAGCGATTATAACCGTTGGGCTACCTTGGTTTTTTGATGCCCGGTCGTATGCTGCATAAACTTTATGAGGATCATGACCGCCTCTATTTAATCTCCAAATATCTTTATCTGATAAACTAGAAACTAGCTCTTGAGTCTCTGGGTATTTCCCAAAAAATTTTTCTCTAACATAAGCTCCATCTCTAGCTTTCATTGCTTGGTATTCACCATCAACAGTTTCATTCATAGTTTTAACTAAGTGACCTGTTTTATCATTAGCAATCAATGAGTCCCAGTAAGAACCCCAAATTACTTTAATTACATTCCAACCAGCTCCTCTAAAACTTCCTTCTAGCTCTTGAATGATTTTTCCATTACCTCTGACAGGTCCATCTAATCTTTGAAGATTGCAGTTTACAACAAATATTAAGTTATCCAGTTTTTCCCTAGCTGCTAATCCTATTGCACCTAAAGATTCGGGTTCATCCATTTCTCCATCACCAAGAAATGCCCAAACTTTTCTACCTTCATCTTTAATTAATCCTCTGTTAATTAAATATTTCATGTATCTCGCCTGATAAATTGCAAGCATAGGCCCTAGTCCCATTGATACAGTTGGAAACTGCCAAAACTTTGGCATCAACCAAGGATGTGGATATGAAGAAAGTCCACCTGGTTTTACTTCTTGTCTAAAACTATCTAATTGTTTTTCATTTAATCTACCTTCTAGAAATGCTCTAGCATAGACGCCTGGTGCACTATGACCTTGAAAATAAACTAAATCACCACCAAATTTATTATTCTTAGCTCTCCAAAAATGATTCATTCCTACATCATAAAGTGTTGCTGCTGATGCAAATGTACCTATATGGCCACCTAATTCAGGAAATTTTTTATTTGCTCTAACAACCATGGCTGCTGCATTCCATCTAATTAAAGATCTAATTCTTCTTTCAATATTCTGATCTCCATTAGACTTAACTTCTGCCTCTGGTGGGATTGTATTAATGTAAGGAGTGTGCTGTGTATAAGGAATATTTGCACCTTCTCGATATGCTTTGTTAATTAATTCTTTTATCAAAAAATGAGCTCTTTGATTTCCATCTTTTT
>CALCPL010000183.1 GCA_937897125.1 uncultured Candidatus Pelagibacter sp.
TCTACACCTCTCTATTCGTCGGCAGCGTCAGATGTGTATAAGAGACAGATCTTTAAGTTTAGCTTTTGAAACAGCATTAACACAATTTTTATATATTGTAGGTTGGTATCTTTTAAAGTTATTTATTATTGAGTCTTTTCTTAAAAAAAACATACCAGAATTCCAATAACCTTTTTGTTTAATAACTTGTTTAGCTTTAGCTTCTTTTGGTTTTTCAATAAATTTTGTTACTTTATTAATATTTCCTTTAACTTTTTTTGTTAAAAAATAACCATATTCACTTGATGGAGATGTTGGTTTAATCCCAAAGATGAATATATTTTGGTCTGTTAAATTGGCTTTATTTTTATTTATAGCTTTATTAAAAATACTTGCTTTTTCTATTAAGTGGTCTGCTGCAAAAAACATTAAGGGTTGTTCGTTTGGAATATCTTTAATTAATGCTGATGCAAGAATTGCTGGTGCTGTATTTCTTTTTGCAGGTTCTAAAACAATTTTATATTTACTTATCTTGTGTTTTTTAAGATGTTTTTTTACTTCTTTTAAATATTTAAGATTTGTACTTATGATCGGTGCATCAAAAGTTGAAGATTTAACTCTATCAAGAGTTTTTCCTAATAAAGTCCAATTACCAAAATCAATAAATTGTTTTGCTTGATGATTTTTAGAATTAGGCCAAAGTCTAGTTCCTGCTCCGCCACATAATATAACGGGTCTAATTTTCATTAAATATCAGCGTAAACTTTTACTTCTTTTCTTTTACCAGGATGTGTTGGTGCACCTAAATAAGCAGGACCTACTGTTTGAGCATATTTCCAAATAGTACCAGATCCAAAGCTTGATTTTTTTGCTTTCCACTGTTTACGTCTTGTAGCTAATTGTGATTTAGTTAATCTAACGTTAATAGTCCCTTTTTTGGCATCTATATCAATTACATCACCATTACGTAAAAGAGCTAAAGGGCCGCCTAAGGCTGCCTCAGGGCCAACATGACCCACACAAAAACCTCTAGTAGCACCAGAAAACCTTCCATCAGTAATTAGAGCAACCTTCTCACCCATACCTTGACCATAAATAGCACCTGTAGTTGATAGCATTTCTCTCATACCAGGACCACCAACTGGTCCTTCATAACGAATAATAATTACATCACCTTCTTTATATTTTTTCTTTTGTACACAAGCCATTGCAGCTTCTTCATTATCAAAACATCTAGCTTTACCAGTAAATTGTAATTTCTTTAAACCAGCAATTTTAACAATTCCACCATCAGGAGCTAAATTACCTTTAAGACCAACAACACCACCATCTGGTGATAAAGGATTGTCATAAGCTCTTAAAACTTTTTGCTTAGGATTAAATTTAATATTTTTTAAATTTTGTTTCATTGTTTTTCCAGTAACTGTCATGCAATCACCATGTATAAAACCACCATCAAAAAGAGTTTTTAATAACATAGGAACTCCACCAGCTAACCACATATCTTTTGCAACATATTTTCCACCTGGTTTTAAATCAGCAAGGTATGGTGTTTTTTTAAAGATTTTTGCTACATCCATTAAATCAAACTTAATTCCAATTTCATTAGCAATAGCTGGTAAGTGTAACGCGGCATTTGTCGATCCACCTGTAGCAGCAACAATTGTTGCAGCATTTTCTAAAGATTTTTTTGTAACAATATCTCTTGGACGAATATTTTTTTCTAATAAATTCATTACAGTCTTTCCACTTAATAATGCATACTTATCACGTTCTTCGTATGGAGCAGGTGTTCCAGCTGAATAAGGTAAAGCTAAACCAATAGCTTCAGAAACACAGGCCATAGTATTTGCAGTAAATTGTCCTCCACACGCACCAGCACTTGGACATGCAACTAACTCTAATTTTCTTAATTCTTTTGCAGACATTTTTCCAGCTGAGTGTTTTCCAACTGCTTCAAAGACATCAACAACAGTTACATCTTTACCTTTGTATTGTCCTGGAAGTATTGATCCACCATAAATAAACACACTTGGAACATTTAATCTAACCATTGCCATCATTAATGCTGGTAAAGATTTATCACAACCAGCAATACCAACTAGTGCATCATAACAATGACCACGTACAGTAAGTTCAGTTGAGTCAGCAATTACTTCACGAGAAATTAAAGATGATTTCATTCCTTCATGGCCCATAGCAATACCATCAGTTACAGTTATTGTACAAAATTCTCTAGGAGTTCCACCTGAAGCTCTAACACCTTTTTTAACAGATTGAGCTTGTCTCATTAAAGCAATATTACAAGGAGCAGCTTCATTCCAAGTTGAAACAACACCAACAAATGGTTTTGCTACATCTTTTTCAGTTTCACCCATCGCATAATAAAAAGATCTATGTGGAGCTCTATCAGCACCTAATGAAGTATGTCTGCTTGGTAATTTTTTTTTGTTAAATTTTGCCATTATATACCCTTTATAGTTATTGATATTCTCTCAACATCATTTTTTAAATTATTATAATTAGTTTTTTCCTGATCAACAATATCTTTTGGTGCTCTATCAACAAAGCTTTTATTAGCTAATCTTTCTGATATTTTATTCATTTCCTCTTGGTACTTATTTTGTCTGGTAGTTAAGTTTTCCTTAATTAATTCTAAATCAACATCTTCATCAAAATAAACTTTAAATAGATTTCCAGAAACCATCAATGCAGCAGCTGGTTTATCTAAATCTTTATTATGTAAGTTTTTGATACGACCAAGTTTTTTAAGAATAGTTTCATTTTCAGTAAAAAATGATTGTTCTTTTTTACTAACAGTCTCTATTGAAATATCTATAAATGACCCAGGGCTTACACTTAATTCATTTTTAAATGATCTTAATTCAGAGACTATACTAATAATTTTCTCAACTTGATTAGTGGATGAATCCTTCTCAAGCTCGCCAGAAGGCCAATTAGCTAACATTAGAAAATTTTTACCCGAGTTATCAAATTTATTATTTAGCCAAATTTCTTCAGTAACAAATGGAATAAATGGATGTAATAATATTAATATTTGCTTAAATATATAAGCTGATACTTGTCTTACTTCATCTTTTGCTTTTTCATCTTCTGAAAATAATATTGTTTTAGAAAGCTCTAAATACCAATCACAATAAGAGTGCCAAGTAAATTGATAAGCATTTTTTGCAGCTTCATCAAATCTGTAATCTTTCAAGTTTTTTTCAATTTTATTTTTAGTTTCTATTAGTTCAGAATAAATCCATTTGTTAATATTAATTGTTAAACTTGGTTTTTCTTCAATTTTAGAAAAATCACAATTATTGGTAATTAAAAAATTGTTTGCATTCCATAATTTATTTAAAAAATTTCTATATCCCTTAACTCTATCTTCAGAAAGTTTTACATCCTGTCTCTTATACACATCTCCGAGCCCACGAGACAAGAGGCAATCTCG